>NZ_LFVW01000578.1:0-7395 GCF_001182915.1 Kitasatospora sp. MY 5-36 | reverse complement strand
ACGGGATCGCGGCGCTGGCGGCGGAGGTGACGGTGCTGCGGGCGCAGTGCGCGGAGGCGGCGGGCTGACCTCGCGGGCGGGGTGAGGCCCGGCGCGGGGCGGTGAGGACCGGCGCGGGGCGGTGAGGACCGGCGCGGGGGCGCGTGTGCACGCCCCGGCCCGGACCTGGGAGCACGGCAGGTGAACACGGGGTCGAGAGCGGGTTACCCGGGGGGAAGGTGCACGGAGTCAGGGCGGCCTGGCAGACTCGTCCCGTCACCACTGTGGTCGACAATGTCGACCGCCTGTCAGCGCGGAGGTTCCCATGCCCGGCCCGATCCAGTCGCTTTCCCGGGCCGCCGCGATCATGCGCCTGCTGGCCGGCGGCGAGCGCCGGCTCGGCCTGTCCGAGGTCTCGACGGCACTGGACCTGGCCAAGGGCACGGCGCACGGCATCCTGCGCACGCTGCAGCAGGAGGGGTTCGTCGAGCAGGACCCGGAGACCGGCAAGTACCAGCTGGGCGCCGAGCTGCTGCGGCTGGGCCAGAGCTACCTGGACGTGCACGAGCTGCGGGCGCGGGCGCTGGTGTGGGCGGACGACCTGGCCCGGGCGGCCGGGGAGACGGTCTACCTGGGCGTGCTGCACCAGCAGGGCGTGCTGATCGTGCACCACGTGTTCCGGCCGGACGACACCCGGCAAGTGCTGGAGGTGGGCTCCATGCAGCCGCTGCACAGCACCGCCCTGGGCAAGGTGCTGGTGTCCTACGACCCGGTCGCGCGCGGCGAGTTGGGCGACGGCCCGTACGAGTCGTACACCGTGCGCACGCTGACCGAGGCGGCCGACGTGGACGCCGAGTGCGCGCTGGTCCGGGAGCGCGGCTGGGCGGACTCGATCGAGGAGACCTGGGAGGGCGTGGCCTCGATCGGCGCGCTGATCCAGGACCGGCGGCGCAACCCGGTGGGCGCGGTCTGCATCAGCGGGGCGGTCGAGCGGGTCTGCGAGGACGGCTTCGTGAAGCCCTCGCTGGTGGCCTCGGTGCGCAGCGCGGCGCGGGCGATCTCCCGCGACCTGGGCGCCGGGCGGTTCTGAGCACATCCACGGGCGGCTCGCGGAGGGCCGTCGATTCGTCACGCTGAGGCGCGGACGGGCGGAGGCCTGTCCGCGCCTCTGGCGTTTTGTCCTGTTTCGGGGCGCTCCGCTCGGTAACGTCGACGGACCTGTCGGGGTCAGGGTCACAGCTCCGTAACCCTGCCTTGACGTGGGGGCGACCTGGGGAGGAAGCTTCCGCATGACGGTCGACATTGTCGAACGATGGCCGGAGAGATCACTCCCACAGTGCGCTCACCCGCACAACGATCGACCGGCCGCCTGCCCCCACCCACCCTCCGGGCCATATGGACAAGGGAGTCTTTGTGTCCGCGTTCTCCAACGGCGACGTCTTCGTCGGCGAAACCCTCGGCACCGCCGCCCTGATACTTCTCGGCGGTGGCGTCTGCGCCGCCGTGACCCTCAAGAAGTCGAAGGCCGTCAACGCCGGCTGGCTGGCGATCACCTTCGGCTGGGGATTCGCGGTCCTCATCGCCGCCTACATGTCGGCCCCGAAGTCCGGTGCCCACCTCAACCCGGCCGTCACCATCGCCCTCGCGGTCAAGAGCGGCGAGTGGAGCCAGGTGCCGCTCTACCTCGGCTCCCAGCTGCTCGGCGCGATCATCGGCGCCGTCCTGGTCTGGGCCACCTACCTGGGCCAGTTCAACGCGAACAAGGAGCCCACCCTCGGCATCTTCTCGACCGGCCCCGAGATCCGGAACCCGGTCCAGAACGTGATCACCGAGGTCATCGGCACCTTCGTGCTCTGCTTCGCGATCCTGACCATCGGCACCAACAGCGGCCTCTCCCAGTCCGGCACCGGCACCCTGATGGTCGCCTTCACCGTCGTCGGCATCGGCCTCTCGCTGGGCGGCCCGACCGGCTACGCGATCAACCCGGCCCGTGACCTCGGCCCGCGCATCGCGCACGCCCTGCTGCCGATCCCGAACAAGGGCGGCTCCGACTGGTCGTACGCCTGGATCCCGGTCGTCGGCCCGATCCTGGGCGGACTCGCGGCCGGCGGCCTCTACAACGCCATCTTCTAAAGGACGGGTTCGACCCCGCCGCACACGGGGACTGACCGACCGACGCGTCAGGCCCACCCACCCCGTAACCCCCGAACCCGAGCCGAGGACCCTCCCCATGACCTCCACCGGTAACTACATCGCCGCGATCGACCAGGGCACCACCTCCAGCCGCTGCATCATCTTCGGCGCCGACGGCCGGATCGTCGCCGTCGACCAGCAGGAGCACCGGCAGATCTTCCCCCAGCCCGGCTACGTCGAGCACGACGCCGCCGAGATCTGGACCCGGGTGCAGTCGGTCGTCCGCGGCGCGCTGGAGAAGGCCGGCCTGACCAAGGACGACATCCGCGCGATCGGCATCACCAACCAGCGCGAGACCACCGTCCTGTGGGACAAGAACACCGGCGAGCCCGTGCACAACGCGCTGGTGTGGCAGGACACCCGCACCGAGGGCCTCTGCCGCGAGCTGGGCCGCAACGTCGGCCAGGACCGCTTCCGCCGCGAGACCGGCCTCCCGCTGGCCAGCTACTTCGCCGGCCCGAAGATCCGCTGGCTGCTGGACAACGTCGAGGGCCTGCGCGAGCGCGCCGAGGCCGGCGACATCCTGTTCGGCACCATGGACACCTGGGTGATCTGGAACCTCACCGGCGGTGTCGACGGCGGCAAGCACGTCACGGACGTCACCAACGCCAGCCGCACCATGCTGATGAACCTGCACACCCTGCAGTGGGACGACAAGATCGCCGAGTCGATGGGCGTCCCGATGTCCGTCCTGCCGGAGATCCGCTCCTCCGCCGAGGTGTACGGCGAGGCCGTCGGCGACCTGGCCGGCGTCCCGGTCGCCTCCGCGCTCGGCGACCAGCAGGCCGCGCTGTTCGGCCAGACCTGCTTCGACGAGGGCGAGGCCAAGTCCACCTACGGCACCGGCACCTTCCTCCTGCTGAACACCGGCGAGAAGATCGTCAACTCGTACCACGGCCTGCTGACCACCGTCGGCTACCGGATCGGCGACCAGGCCCCGGTGTACGCCCTGGAAGGCTCGATCGCCGTCACCGGCTCGCTCGTCCAGTGGCTGCGCGACCAGCTCGGCATCATCTCGACCGCCGCCGAGATCGAGACCCTCGCCAACACCGTCGAGGACAACGGCGGCGCCTACTTCGTCCCGGCCTTCTCCGGCCTGTTCGCCCCGTACTGGCGCTCCGACGCCCGCGGTGTGATCGCCGGTCTGACCCGGTACGTCACCAAGGGCCACCTGGCCCGGGCCGTCCTGGAGGCCACCGCCTGGCAGACCCGCGAGGTCGTCGACGCCATGCAGAAGGACTCCGGGGTCGAGCTCACCGCCCTCAAGGTCGACGGCGGCATGACCAGCAACAACCTGCTCATGCAGAACATCGCCGACGTCCTGGACGCCCCGGTCGAGCGGCCCTACGTGGCCGAGACCACCGCCCTCGGCGCCGCCTACGCGGCCGGACTCGCCGTCGGCTTCTGGAACGACCTCGACACCCTGCGGGCCAACTGGCACCGCGCCGCCGAGTGGACCCCCCGCATGGACGAGGCCACCCGGGAGCGTGAGTACAAGAAGTGGCTCAAGGCCGTGGAGCGCACCATGGGCTGGGTGGAGGAAGAAGAGAACAACTGACCGACAGCCGGTCGGGGCCCCGTGCCCCGACCGGCCGCCCGCCGTTCCGGCAGCGGGTGTCACCGCGTTTCACCGGCCCGCCGCACCGGGCCGACCGGCCTCTCCCGCAGAGGCCGCACCGCACACGAGAGGAGTAACGGCGCCGCCCGACCCGCGCGCCGTACACAACCACCATGGCAACCATCCCGACCCTGGGCGCCGAGCGCACCGCCGGCCACACCGCCTCCCGCGCCGAGACCCGCGAACTGCTCGGCAAGGCCACCTACGACCTGCTGGTGATCGGGGGCGGCATCCTCGGCACGGCCGTCGCCTGGACCGCGTCCCAGGCCGGCCTGAAGGTCGCCATGGTCGACGCCGGCGACTTCGCCGGTGCCACCTCCAGCGCCTCCTCCAAGCTCGTCCACGGCGGTCTGCGCTACCTGCAGACCGGCGCGGTCAAGCTGGTCGCGGAGAACCACAAGGAGCGCCGCGCGCTCTCCACCGACGTGGCCCCGCACCTGGTCAACCCGCTGACCTTCTTCGTGCCGGTCTACAAGGGCGGCCCGCACGGCGCCGCCAAGCTCGGCGCCGGCGTCTTCCTGTACTCGGCGCTGTCCGCCTTCCGCGACGGCATGGGCCGGGTCTCCACCGCCGCGCACGCCGCCCAGCAGGTGCCCGCGCTGCGCACCGAGGGCCTGCGCTCGGTGGCCGTCTACGGCGACCACCAGATGAACGACTCGCGCGTCGCCGTGATGACCGTGCGCGCCGCCGTCGACGCCGGCGCCGTGGTGCTCAACCACGCCGAGGTCACCGGCCTGCGCTTCACCGGCGGCCGGGTCACCGGCGCCGAGCTGCGCGACCGCCTGGACGGCAGCGAGTTCGGCATCGACGCCCGCCTGGTGCTGAACGCCACCGGCCCGTGGGTGGACCACCTGCGCAAGATGGAGGACGCGGGCGCCGCGCCGTCGATCCGCCTCTCCAAGGGCGCCCACGTGGTCGTCAAGCGCCGGGCGCCGTGGCGCGCCGCGCTGACCATCCCGATCGACAAGTACCGCGTCTCCTTCGCCATCCCGTGGGAGGATCACGTCCTGCTCGGCACCACCGACGAGGAGTACACCGGCGACCCGAAGGACGTCCGGGCCACCGAGGCGGACATCGACCAGATCATGGGCGAGGCCGCGCACGCGATCCGCGACGAGCACCTCGACCGCGACCTGATCACCTACTCCTTCGCCGGCCTGCGGGTGCTCCCGGGCGGCCCGGGCGACACCGCCGCCGCCAAGCGCGAGACGGTCGTCACCGAGGGCCGCGGCGGCATGCTGTCGGTCTCCGGCGGCAAGTGGACCACCTACCGGCACATCGGCCGCACCGTGCTGGAGAAGCTGGCCCACGTGCCCGGCACCAGCCTCGGCGAGGACATGTCCCCGATCGCCCCGACCGTCCCGCTGCCGGGCGTCGGCGCGCCGAACGCGGTGGCGCACCGCCTGCTGATCGACCGCGACCCGGGCTCGCGGATGGAGCCGCTGGTGGCCAAGCACCTGGCCAGCCACTACGGCACCCTGTCCTTCGACATCGCCCGCATGATCGACGAGAACCCGGAGCTCGGCCGGCCGATCCACGAGGACGGTCCGGACGTCTGGGCGCAGGTCGCGTACGCGGCGGACAACGAGTGGGCGTACACCACGGACGACGTGCTGCGCCGCCGCACCACCATGACGGTGCGCGGTCTGGACACCCCGGAGATCCGGGCCGAGGTCGAGGCCTTCCTCGCGAAGCGCGGCACCAAGTAGGCACGGCCGGGCGAAGCGCGGTAGCGCGCGGGTCCTCCGCGGCGGGCGGGCGTTCGGGGTCTTCCCCGGGCGCCCGCCCGCCGTTTCGCCGTACGGCCGTTCGGCTGTACGGCCGGGCCGTCAGACCGGGACGCCGGCCTTGACCACCCGCTTCGGGTGGAGGTCGGACCGGGTGAGGACGGTGAGGTCGGCGAGCGGGTCGCCGTCGAGCACCAGCAGGTCCGCGTGGGCGCCCGGGGCGAGGGTGCCGATCTCCCCCGCCATGCCGAGCAGCCGGGCCGCCGTGGTGGTCGCCGAGCGCAGCACGTCCGCGACCGGCTGGACCCGGGCGCGCAGCGTGAACTCCTCCAGCTGGGCCGGGTGCAGCGGGCCGAGCAGGTCGCTGCCGTAGACCAGGTCGACGCCCGCGCGGTGGGCGCGTTCCAAGGCCTCCAGGCCCCGGTCGCGGACCTCGGCGAGCTTGCCCAGCGAGGCGGCCGGCAGGCCGGAGGCGGCACCGAGCCTGGCGGTCTCCTCGTAGGCGACCAGGGTGGGCACCAGGAAGGCGTCCTTCTCCAGCAGCAGGGCGATCGTGCCGTCGTCCAGCAGGTTGCCGTGCTCGACGCAGCGCACGCCGGCCCGCAGGGCGCGGTCGATCGCGCGCGGGTGGTAGGCGTGCACGGTGACGTAGCGGTTGTGGTTCTCGGCCTCCTCGACGACCGCGCGGATCTCCTCCTCGCTGTACTGGACGGCGCCGATCTCGTCGTGCGGGGAGGCGACGCCGCCGGAGAGCAGCACCTTGAGGTGGTGGGCGCCCTTGCGGAACTCGTCCCGGGCGGCGGTGCGCACCGCGTCCACGCCGTCGGCGATCCGGGCGAAGTTCGGGCGGGACTCGCAGCAGGGCAGCACGTCCTCGCCGAGCGGGCGCAGGTCGCCGTGGCCGCCGGTCTGGGACAGCGCCTTGCCGCCGTGCAGCAGCCGCGGGCCGGGTACCAGGCCCTCGTCCAGGGCCCGGGCCATCCCGTGGTCGGCGCCCCCGACGTCGCGGACGGTGGTGAAGCCGCGGCGCAGCATCCGCTCGGCCTCGGCGAGGGCGCGCACGGTGGCGTAGCCGGCAGTCCAGTTCGCGAAGTCGGGCAGGTCGAGCGAGGTGATCAGCAGGTGGACGTGGGCGTCGATCAGGCCCGGCAGCACGGTGCCGCCGGCCGCGTCGAGGACCCGGACGTCCTCGCCGGCGGCGGGCGGGCGGCCGGTGCCGGTGGCGGCGATCCGGCCGTCGGCGGCCTCCAGCCAGCCGAGGTCGGTGCGGGTGCCGTCCTCGGGGTGGAGCAGGTGGGCGTTGGTGATCAGCAGTCGACTCACGGAGCGGCTCCTCGTTCAGTACGACTCGTATTGAATACGACTCGTACTGAATACACCATGTATCGTTCTCCCGTGAACCCGCCCCCCGCCGACACCGCCCCCCGACCACCCAGACGCCGCATCCACACCCGGGCCCGGCTGCTGGCCGCGGCGAGCGAGCTGTTCCTCTCCGTCGGCTTCGCCCGGACGAGCATCGAGGACGTCTGCGCCGCCGCCGGCTACACCCGCGGCGCCTTCTACTCGAACTTCGGCAGCAAGGAGGACCTGCTGCTGGCCCTCTTCGACGACCAGGCGGGGCAGCGGCTGGCCGAGCTCGCGGAGCTGGCCGCCGCCTGCGAGTCGCTGGCGCCGCGGGAGCGGGCCCGGCGGTTGGTGGAGGCGCTGCTGCGGGTCGAGCCGGCGGAGACCGGGTGGATCCTGCTGTTCCTGGAGTTCCGGCTGGTCGCGGCCCGGAGCCCGGCGCTGGCCGAGCAGGTCGCCGCGCACGACCGGGCGGTCGCGGCCGCGCTGGCCGGGGTCCTGGAGCGGAACCTGCCGGAGCTGGTGCCCCCGGGC
>NZ_LFVW01000577.1:0-7440 GCF_001182915.1 Kitasatospora sp. MY 5-36 | reverse complement strand
GCCTGCTGGGCCTGCGCCGGAGCGGCGGCGGCGGGCACCGGGGCGTCGGCCGAGGCCGGAGCCCCGGCAGCCGGAGCCCCAGCGGCCGGAGCCGAAGCAGCCGGAGCCGAAGCAGCCGGAGCCGCCGCGGGCTCCGTCTGCACGTACCAGGACGGGGGAGTGTAGTCAGGCGCGTCCGACCAGTCGTCGTCGTCCTCCGCCGCGTTGTCGCCGACGTAGACGCCGTCCCGATCGCTGCTCACTTTTCTGGCTCCCTCGTGTTCGCCGCCGCTTGTTCAGCGGTGCCGTTGCCGCATCAAAGACTAGGCCGTACGGCAACCCCCGTTGAAGGCGGCTTCGGTTCCCCGACGGCCCGCCCGGTGCGGCGAGCCGCTGCTCAGTCCATCCGGCGCGGCCCGCCGAGCACCTGTTGTTCGGCCTGCCCGGCCACGGCCCGTACGTACTGGCGCCGCATCCGGGTCGCCCACAGGGTGAGGTCGTCGCCGAGGGTGGGCAGGGCGGCCACGTCCTCCGGGGGCAGCGAGAGCACCCGGCCGGTCAGTTCCGCCTCCTGCGGCGAGATCCGCTGCACGCCGACCAGGTCGGCCGCGTTCAGCACCCGGGAGGCGTTGGGGCCCAGGTAGGGCAGCAGGGTCAGGGTGGTCTGCCAGGGCGCGGCGGAGAGCCGGCTGCGCGGCGGGCGGGCGCCGAGGTCGCGCACCACCAGGACCGGCGAGGCCACCGAGGCGCCCTGCGGGCCGAGCCGGCCGACCTGGTGGACCGTCACGCAGGGCTGGCCGCCGCCGGCGGCCTGGGCCAGCGGGCCCCACAGCTGTCCGCGGGCGGTCTCCACCGCGACCCGGGCGCCGATCGCGGCCGCCCGCAGCGCGATGACCTGCGCGGTCCACATGCCGCCGACGAGCACCAGGTCGTACGAGGTCGGGCGGAACAGGCCGAGCACGGCGGGCAGTCCCTGCGGGTCGACGCCGATGACCACGCCGTCGTCGCCGACCGGGAAGGCCAGCGCCGCGAGGTCGGCCGCCTCCAGGACGTGCTTCTCCCGGCGCGGGCCGCGCAGTCCGAAGCCGGGCAGGATCCGCGGCCTGGTCCGGCGCTGCTCGGCCCCGGGCTGCGGGCCGACGGTGGGATAGGTCTGGTACGCCATCAGGAAGCCCCTCCGAGCGGCAGGGTGGCGAGCATGCCGGGGGCCTGCTCCAGGTCGAGCCGGACGAGGCCGAGCCCGGTGCTCTGGGCCCGGGTCTCCACCTGGCGGCCGACCTGGCCGACCTCGCTCTCGTTGCGCCCGGTCACCCGCAGGTGCCCGCTGACCGTCACCGAGCCGCCGGTGCCGTGCCCGGCGGTCAGGCTGAAGGTGCTGGCGAGGGCCGGCGAGCCGGTGATCAGGTTGACCAGGTCCGGCGCGGCGATCCGGCCGGGGGCGCCGCCGGGGCGGCTGAGCTGCGGCCAGCGGGAGATCCAGTACGTGGTGTGCCAGCGGTCGTCGATCCGCCAGAACCGGTTGCCCTCCTGGGTGCGGCGGGTGGTGCCGCCGCCGCTGCCGGTGCCCTGGCGGCCGGCCACCGCGATCGGGTTGGCGCAGGTGGCGATGGCCAGCGCGGCGATCAGCTCGCGCTCGTCCAGCACGGTCGCGTTGAAGCCCGCGCTGTTGAGCCGGCCGGCCAGCTGGTCGGTGACCCGCTGCAGCGCCTTGCGGGCGCCCTCCTCGCCGCCGCCGCGGGCCCGGACGGCGGTCGCCGCGCGCTCCGGGTCGAGCTTGAGCGCGACCCAGGTCAGCCGCAGTCCGGGGGTGGAGGTGCCGTCCGGCAGCTCGCGGTAGGCGCGGGCGGCCAGCGACTGCTCGGGCAGGTGCTGGGCGGGGGCGGGCTGGGTGTGCTGGACCAGCTGCACCGACTCCAGGGTGATGTCGTCCACCGTGAGCGCCGAGCAGACCACGTCCAGCGGCAGCGGCAGCGCGGTGCGCACCGGGCGCAGCGGCTGGTCCTTGGCCTGGACGAGCAGGACCGAGGTGAGGAAGGTCCCGTCGCCGACCATGCCGGTCTCCCGGCGGACCGGGCGGCCGCCGAACTCGGCCTCGGTGGCGTGGGTGCAGGTGCGCAGCCCCGGTTCGAGCTCCAGCGCGGGCGCCAGCGCCGGGTCGGTGCCGGCCGGCGGCAGCAGCGTCCGGGCCTGCCTGCGGCGGGACTTGAGGGCGGCGCGGACCCGCAGCAGGTCCGGGACGGTGCGGCCGCGCACCGGGAGGAGGGCGAGTACGAGCAGCACCAGCGCGACGGCGCCGAAGCCGGCCGCGACCGTCCGGCTGATCGTCCAGCCGACGGCGACCAGGGCCGCCGCGACCTCGACCAGGACGAGCTGCTGGAGCTTCAACCGCCCGCCGAGCAGCCCCGGTCGGGGGTTGATCCGGACCTGGACGGCGCCGCCGCCCCCGGTGCCGGTCGGCTGCGGCCGGTCGGGCCCCGTCCCCGGTCCTGTCCCCGTCCCGGTCTCGGCCGTCGGCGTGCTGTGCTGCGCCCGGCCGGCCCGGCGCGCCCTCCCGCCGCCCGCACTGCGGCGGCGTCCTGGAGCGGTCTGGCTTGGCATCCCCCGGTGGCCCTCTCTGATCCGTTCTCGCGGCCCGGCTGGCTGTGTCGCGGACCGTACCCGTACCGTACTCACCGTCTGCTGCCGCATCGTAGAGGGTTCGCGCCGGTTCGTGCCCGGCGGGTGACCACGGGGCAGGTCGGTCTGACAACGCCCGACAACGTCTGACTAGGGGGACGACGAGGTATGGCATCGCGCCGGGACGAGCTGAACGCGTACACCTTCGCCCGCAAGCGCACGGTGGGCGCCTTCCTGCTGCCCGCCGGCGGCGGCAGCGACGAGGACGCGCCGCGTCCGGTGAAGGCGGTGCTGCCGAGTGTGCTGGCCGGGGCGGTGGTGGTGGCCGGCTTCGGGCTCTGGGGGGTCTTCAAGCCGAGTGCGCCGGTGAAGTGGGACGACGGCAAGAACATCATCCAGGGCAAGCAGTCGACGACCCGGTACGTGGTGCTCACCGACCAGGACAACAAGACCAAGCGGCTGCACCAGGTCCTCAACATGTCCTCGGCGCGGCTGGTGCTGCCCGCGGGCGCCAAGGTCGTGGTGGTGGACGACGGGGTGCTCGACCGCTACCCCAACCACGGGCCGACGATCGGCATCCCGTACGCGCCGGACAAGCTGCCGACCACGGACAACGCGAACAAGCCGATGAAGTGGGCGGTGTGCGACCGCCCGGGTTCGGACGACAAGCAGGAGACCGTCAACCAGGCGGTGTTCGTGGCGGCCGGGGCGGACGCGACGGCGCTGGCGGCCAAGGACCGGATGCTCGGCCCGGACCAGCTGATGCTGGTGCAGCAGGCCGACGAGCAGCAGATCTCGGCCGCGCCGGCGGCGGGTCAGCCGGCCGCCTCGGGTGCGGCGGTGTTCCTGGTCGACGCGCAGGGCCGCAAGCACGAGATCGGCACCCCGCAGTCGGACGACAAGGAGCGCAAGGCGCTGATCACCGCGGTGTTCGGGCCCAACGCGGTGCCGCAGCGGGTCAAGCGGGACTGGCTGGACACCCTGGTGACCGCCACCCCGATCACCTTCCCGCAGGTCGAGGGCGTGGCCGACAGCCAGGGCGCCAACTCCAAGGTGGAGCTGGGCAACCAGGCCGACCGCCGGGTCGGCCGGCTGGTGCACTACCAGGACCGCCACTACGTGGTCGGCAAGGAGCAGCTGTTCCTGGTCACCCCGTTCCAGGCGGAGCTGATCCGGCAGAACCCGGCATACCAGATGCTCTACAAGTACGACCAGGACAAGAAGCCGCGCAGCGACGAGATGATCCCGGCCGACAACGCCCAGTGGGGCGGCGACGTCGCGCTGAAGGGCACCGCGCCGGACTGGCCGCTGAAGACCGGTGCGCCGGTGAACAACTGGCAGGACCGCCAGGACGCCCGGATGGTCGTGTGCAGCACCTACGACGGCGTCGCCGCGGACGGGGCCACCGCCAAGCGCAGCGTCTGGGCCGGGACGACGTACCCCGCGCCGTACAACAACGGCGCCGGGGCCGCGTACGTGACCCCCGGTCACGGGCTGTTCTACCGCTCGCTGGACCACGCGGCGGCCGGCTCCGGGACCGACTTCCTGATCACCGAGACCGGGTTGCGCTACTCCGTCCCGTCCAACGGCGACGGCGGCCAGCGTCCCACGGCCTCGCCGCAGCCCGGCCAGAGCGCCCCGCCGAAGCAGCCGACGCCGCAGCCGACGGCCACGCCGGCCCCCGGGGCGCCGTCCCAGGAGCCCGGCCAGCAGGAGGAACCGGGCGGCAACCAGGCCCGGTTGGGCTACCAGGGGGTCCAGCCGCTGCCGGTGCCGAAGGAGTGGTCGAACCTGGTTCCGGCCGGTCCGCCGCTGACCGCGAAGAGCGCCGCCCAGCCGCAGAACGCCTGACCGGCCAAGCGCGGCAACCGAATTGGCCGCAGTGTCATGGTCTGGTAACTACTCTGTGCTCGGTGTTGGGCGAGCTGCGTGTGCCGACTACAGTGCTGCTGGACATCACACGGGTGATGGCACGGTGGGGCCCCTCGCGGGCCCTCCGTGCACGCAAAATGTTGTCTCATGGGGGACGGTGGAGCATGGCTCAGGGTCAGTTCACGATGACGGCGCAGGAGATGCTGGCGTTCGCCAAGCAGATCGAAGAGGCCATCGGCAAGATCGAGGCCGAGCGGACCAAGCTGATCAGCACGGTCTCCGGCATCACCGGCGGCTGGCAGGGCCAGGCCGCGAGCGCCTACACGACCCTGCAGAACCGGGTCAACGAGGACATCGCGAAGCTGAAGGAGTCGCTGACCGCGATCAAGCACGCGATCGAGCTGACCACCAAGCACTACGCGAGCACCGAAGAGGAGCAGAAGGCGATGTTCTCCTCGGCCCAGGGCTGATCACCGCTTCCGCGTTGATCGTCGCACCCGCGCCGACCGCCGTTCTGTCCCGATCCACCGCTCCGCGGAGCGCCCGCCACTGACCGCGTGGCGCTCCGCACCCTCGTCTAGGGAGACAACGTGTCCGACCACATTCTCGTCAACTTCGAGACCGTTCACCACGCGTCCGAGGAGGTCAAGGCCTCGGCGAGCCGCATCGACCACCTGCTGAACGACCTCAAGGGCAACGTCACCCGCATCGCCTCCAGCTGGCAGGGTGCGGCCCAGGAGGGCTACCAGGCCCACCAGGCCCAGTGGGACGCCCGCGCCGCCGACCTGCAGAAGACCTGCACGCAGATCGCGACCTCGCTGGACCAGGCCGCGCAGAGCTACCGGACGACCGAGGACGCCAACGCCAAGCTCTGGGGCTGACGTTCGGGTTCCGTAGGGAACAGCAGGGGGCGGGTACCCGGATTCCGGGCACCCGCCCCCGACGCGCGACACGGGTGGACGACATGAGGGGTGGCAGGGTGTCCCGACACGGGTACCGGAAGGCGGCCGCGGCGCTCGCCGCGCTCGCGGTGCTGGGCGGCCCGCTCGCCGCCCCGGCGTACGCCGAGGGCGGGCCCGGACTGGCCGCGGCCGGCGACTGCCCCAAGCCGGCGCCCGACGTGCCGACCGTGCCGTGGTCGCTGCAGCGCCTGCTGCTGGACGAGCTGTGGCAGGGCGGGAAGACCACCGGCGCGGGCGTGACGGTCGCGGTCATCGACACCGGGGTGGACGTCAACAACCCGCAGCTGAGCGGAAAGGTCGACGAGGGCCCCAACCTGCTGGTCAACCGGGAGACCAAGGAGGCGATCCCGGGCAAGTCCATCGAGGACCCGGTCGGCCACGGCACCAAGGTGGCCGGGATCATCGCGGCTGGCCCCAGGAAGGCCACCGGTTTCGTCGGACTGGCCCCCGACGCCAGGATCTTCTCGATCCGGCAGAACGACAGCGACGGCAACGGCGACGTCTCCACCCTGGTCACGGCGATCAGGAAGGCGGCCGACCAGCCCGGCGTCAAGGTCATCAACATCTCCCAGGACGTGCGCGGCGCGGGCGACGCCCGCTTCGGCGGGTACCAGGAGCTGAAGGCCGCCGTCGACTACGCCGAGGCGAAGAACATCGTGGTGGTCGCCTCCACCGGGAACGACGGCAAGGAGGGCGACACCTACCCGGGCGCCTTCCCGACCGTGCTGGCCGTCGGCGCCTCCGACCGCAACAACGAGCGCGCGCCGTTCTCCCAGTACGGCGGCTTCGTGAAGGTCGCCGCGCCCGGTGTCGACATGCTGTCCACCGTGCCCGGGAGCGGCCAGTGCGTGGACAACGGCACCAGCTTCGCCGCCCCGTACGTCTCCGGGCTCGCCGCGCTGCTGTGGAGCGCGCACCCGAACTGGAAGGCGGCCCAGGTGCGGGCCTGGATCGAGCAGACCGCGCAGCGCACCCAGCGCGAGCCGGACAACTTCATCGGCTGGGGCGTGGTGGACCCGGTCAGGGCCGTCACCAAGGCCCCCGACGACGCGCCCTTCGCGCCCACCCCGGACGCCCCGGTGCAGCTCGCCGCCGCGCCGATCGTGCCGCGCCCGGTGGGTCTCGGCGAGACCCAGGCCGACCGGGACGGCCGCACCGCGACGTACGTCCTCGGCGTCGGCGCGCTGCTGGTCGCCCTGCTGATCGGCGGCGGCACGGTGCTGCGCGACCACCGCCGCAAGTCCGCCGACTGACGCGCGACTCACGCCCGATCCCCGCCCGCCCGACCCCCGCCCGCTCGGGGCCCGACCGGGCCGTCGCGTCGAAGAACCGCCGGAACCCCTGTAACACCGCAGCCCGCCCGCCGCATCGATGAAGTGTCAGGGACGGCGGACCGCGGGGGGCAGGGCGCATGGGGTGGATCGGGGCGGGCCGGGAGGCCAAGGACGCGGAGTTCCTGGAACTCGTCTCCGGCCGGACCGGCCACCTGTACCGCTCGGCCTGCCTGCTCACCAGCGGCGACACCCACTACGCCGAGGACCTCGTGCAGGAGGCCCTCAGCCGGATGTACGTGCTGTGGCGGCGCAGCGCCTTCACCGGCCGCGGCCGGATCGACAACCCGGCGGCCTACACCCACACCGTGATGGTGCGCACCTTCCTCGCCCAGCAGCGCCGCCGCTCCAGCGGCGAGCGCCCCAGCGACGCCCTGCCGGAGCCGGAGGGGCAGGACGCCGACCGCACGCTGCGGCTGACCCTCCTCGACGCGCTCGGCCGGATGCCGCCCAAGGACCGCGTGGTCCTGGTGCTGCGCTACTGGGAGGACCGCAGCGTCGAGGAGACCGCCGAGGCCATGCGGGTCTCCTCCGGGGCCGTCCGTACCCGCACCACCCGGGCCCTGGCCCGGCTGCGCGCCCTGCTCGGCGACTCGCTGGCCGAGCTCGCCGCCCGCTGAGGCAGGCCGCCGACCGCCCGGTACCTCTCACCACCACCCGCGACGCAAGGAGACGGTGAA
>NZ_LFVW01000576.1:0-2891 GCF_001182915.1 Kitasatospora sp. MY 5-36 | reverse complement strand
GGCGGTCCGGACGGCCGTCGCCGAGCGGGCGCCGACCGGGCCGGAGGAGACCGCCGCCCTGCTCGCCGCGGTGCTCGGCGGGCGGGAGCGCTTCCACGGGCGGCAGTCGGACTACCGGCGGCTGGAGTCCTCGCTGCTGCCCGAGGTGCTGCGGCGCCGGCGCGGGCTGCCGATCACGCTCTCCCTGGTGTGGATGGCGGTCGGCCGGCGGGCCGGGCTGACCGTCCACGGCATCGCGCTGCCCGGCCACTTCATCGTCGCGGTGGGCGGCCCGGCCGGCGGCGAGGACTACGTCCTGGCCGACCCGTTCCACGGCGGGCGGCTGCTCGACCCGGCGGACGTCGAACGGCTGGTCGCCGCCGCCGGGGCGGAGTTCACCCCCGCCCTGCTCACCCCGGCCCAGCCGCTGGAGGTCGTGCTGCGGGTGCTCGGCAACATCCGGCTCTGGGCCGCCGACCGCCCCGAGCACGCCCGCACCCAGCTCTGGGCCACCGAACTCGCCCTGCTGCTGCCCCGGCACCCCGCCCAGCTGCGCCTGGAACGGGCCGAACTCCTCGTCCGCACCGGGGACTTCCTCGGCGGCTCGGCGGAGATGGACGCCTACGCGCAGATCCTCGACGCCTTCGACCCGGACACCGCCGCCAAGGTCCGGCAGGAGGCCCGGGCGGCCCGGCACCGGCTCAACTGACCCCCGTCTGCGGGCCGACGCCGGGGGCTTGAAGACGGGCCCTACAGCCAGCCCTTCTCCCGGGCGATCCGGACCGCCTCGGTGCGGTTGCGGGCCTCGGTCTTCTGGATCGCCATCGACAGGTAGTTGCGCACCGTCCCCTCGGACAGGTGCAGCCGCCGGGCGATGTCCGCGTTCACCGCGCCGTCGGCCGCCGCGCCCAGCACGTCCCGCTCGCGCGGGGTCAGCGGGTTGGCGCCCTCGGCCAGCGCGGCGGCGGCCAGCGCCGGGTCGATCACCCGCTCGCCGCGCAGCACCCGGCGGATCGCCTCCGCCAGCTCGGCGGCCGGCGCGTCCTTCACCAGGAACGCGTCCGCGCCCGACTCCATCGCCCGGCGCAGGTAGCCGGGCCGGCCGAAGGTCGTCGCGATGACCACCTTGGTCCGGGGCGCCCGGTCGCGCAGCTCGGCGGCCGCCTCGATGCCCGTCATCCCCGGCATCTCGATGTCCAGCACGGCGACCTGCACGTCGTTCGCGAGCACCGCCGCCACCACCTCGTCCCCGCGGCCGACCTGCGCGACGACGTCGATGTCCCCCTCCAGCCCGAGCAGCGCGGCCAGCGCCTCCCGGACCATCCCCTGGTCCTCGGCGAGCAGCACGCGGATCGAGGCCCCGTTGTCAGTGTCGTTCATGGCCACGACCTTAGAGGGCCGCGGGCTTGCGTCTCCGGTAAGGGGAGAGTCCAGAGTGGTCCCCATGGACGGCAGCGAAACGCTCTACCCGATCGGCGACCTCGCCCGGCGCACCGGACTCACCGTCAAGACCATCCGGTTCTACGCCGACACCGGCCTCGTCCCGCCCACCGGGCGCAGCGCCGCCGGCTACCGGCTGTACGACGTGCACGCCCTCGCCCGGCTGGACCTCGTCCGCACCCTGCGCGAACTCGGGCTCGACCTGCCCGCGATCCGCCGGGTGCTGGAACGGGAGGCCCCGCTGCACGAGGTGGCCGCCGCACACGCCGAGGCGCTGGAGGTGCAGATCCGCACCCTCCGGCTGCGCCGGGCGGTGCTGCTCGCCGTCGCCCAACGCGCTTCCACACCCGAGGAGATGGGACTCATGCACAAGCTCGCCAAACTCTCCGACGCCGAACGCCGGCGCCTGGTCCACGACTTCGTCGACGAGGCCTTCGGCGGCCTGGACGCCAACCCCGAGTTCGTCGCCATGATGCGCTCCGCCATGCCCGAACTGCCGGACGAGCCAAGGGCGGAGCAGGTCGAGGCCTGGGTCGAACTCGGTGAACTCGTCCAGGACCCGGACTTCCGCGCGGCCGTCCGGCGGATGGCCGAACAGCAGGCCGCCGAACGGGCCGAGGGCGACCGCGGCGGGCTGCACCACGCGCTCACCGAGACCGTACGGTCCCTGGTCGGTGCGGCGCTGGCCGCCGGCACCGACCCCGCCTCCCCCGCGGCCGACCCCGTCCTCGACGCCCTCACCGCCGCCTACGCCGAGACCTTCGGCCGCCCCGACGACGCCGGGTTGCGGCGCTGGCTGCTCGACCGCCTGGAGAGCGCCGACGACCCGCGCGCCGAGCGCTACTGGCAGCTGCTGGCGGTCATCAACGGCTGGCCCGTCCCGGAGAGCCTCACCGGGGTATTCCGGTGGTTCACCGGGGCGCTGCGGGCCAGACTGGCGCAATGATCACCCTGGAACCCCTGCGCCCCGACCACGCCGAGGCCCTGCTGGCCTTCGAACGCGCCAACCGCGCGTACTTCGCCCGCAGCATCCCGGACCGCGGCGACGCCTACTTCGCCGGCTTCGCGGACCGCCACGCCGCCCTCCTCGCCGAACAGGCCGAGGGCACCTGCCGGTTCCACGTGGTGCTCGACGCGGCCGGCGGGCTGGTCGGCCGCGCCAACCTCGTCGACCTCGCCGACGGCAGCGCCGAACTCGGCTACCGGATCGCCGAGTCGGCCGCCGGCCGCGGCGTCGCGAAGGCCGCCGTCGCCGAGGCCTGCCGCCTCGCGGCCACCGCCTACGGCCTGACCGTCCTGACCGCCGTCACCACCGTCGACAACCCCGCCTCCCAGGCCGTCCTCGCCCGCAACGGCTTCACGCTCAGCCACCGGTTCCTCCTCGCCGACCGCCCCGCCCTCGCCTACCGCCGCCCCCTGGGCGACCTCGGCTGAGCGCGGGCCCGGCGCGGGCCAGGCGCGGGCTGAAGGCC
>NZ_LFVW01000575.1:0-4487 GCF_001182915.1 Kitasatospora sp. MY 5-36 | reverse complement strand
GGCCTCGACGCTGTCGGCGGGGCTGGTGTTGAAGGCGACGGCCGCCTGCGGGGCGTGACGGCGGACCAGGTTGACGACCGCCTCGAAGAACGGCAGCGCCGGTTCGGGCTTGCGGATGCCGCCGCCGATGACGACGACGTCCCAGCGGCGCCCGGCGAGGGCCGCCACGACGGCGGGTTCGGCGGTGTCGTCGGGGGCGACCAGGGTCACGGCGGCGTCGATGCCGTGCTCGGTGAAGCGGGCGAGTTCGGCATCGAGGAGGGCCCGCACCGCGTCGCCGTCCACGCCGGGGACGGTGTGCGGGTCGAAGCCGAGGATGAGAACGGTGGGCATGCCCGGTACGACGCTCACTCCGGCCGCCCGGGTTCCCCGCCGAGGTAGCGGGCGGCGTCGACGAGGGTGAGCTTGGGGTCGGTCCAGGAGCAGACCTCCAGCCAGGAGAGCCGGCCGTCCTCGGCGAAGAGCAGGATCTCGCCGTCGGAGCCGATCGCCGCCTCGGCGACCACCTCCGAGCGGGCGCCGTCCTGGACGCCGGCGAACAGGGCGGTGCTGCAGCCGCACCGGCAGCGGGACTCGACGCGCAGGTGCGGGACCTGGGCGCGCAGGGGGTGGCCCTCGGGGAGGAGGAAGTCGAGGACCCGGGCGACGTCGCTGGGGAGGAGGGTCATGGGCGCCTGCGCAATCGTGTGGTGAGGACGGACAGTTCTTCGATCCGGAGGAGGTGGGCGAGCAGGAGGTAGCCGACGGCGAGGGCGGCGGCGGCCGGCAGGAGGCCGTACCGGGTGGCCCACCAGGCGCCCGCGGCGGCCGGCAGGGCCGCCAGCAGCGGCTTCCCGTGGGCTCCCAGGACCCGCAGCGGCCCGAGCCGCCGGCGCAGCAGCAGGGCGGCGGCCGCGCAGGTGAGCAGGAACGACGCCCCGTAGCAGCCGGCCATCCCGGTGACGGCCCAGCGCAGCGGCAGCAGCCGGTGGCAGAGCACCGCGCCCAGCGCCGTGGCGGCGACCGGCAGCAGGTTGAGCAGGAAGGGCGTACGGCTGTCGCCGAGCGCGTAGAAGACGCGGGTCAGCGCGTAGCCGGCGGAGTACAGGACCAGGCCGGGCGCGAAGGCGGTCAGCATCCCGGCGATGGCCCGTACGTCGTCGGCGCCGGTGCTCCCGTGTCCGAAGGCGAGCGCGCACAGCTGCGGCGCGAGGACCGCGAACGCGCAGGCCGCCGGGACGGTGACCACCGCGATGGTGCGGACGGTGCGGGCGAGCAGCGCGCGGACGGCCCGCGGGGAGTCGGCGGCGGCGGTGAGCGCGGGAACGACCGCCGTCACCACCGACACCGTGACCACCCCGTGCGGCACGATCCACAGCAGGTACGCGCTGCTGTACGCGGTGTACCCGACGCCCGGCAGCCCGGCCTCGGCGGCCCGCGCGCCGACGGAGGTCGACAGCCGGGTCACCACCCAGTAGCCCACCTGGTCGCCGAGCACCAGCAGCAGCGTCCACCCGGCGGCCCGCAGCGGCTCGCCGAGCCCGGCCTGCCGCCAGTCCCAGCGCGGCCGGGGCCGCACCCCGGCGGCCCGCAGGCAGGGCAGCAGCACCAGGCTCTGCGCCACCACCCCGGCCGTCGTACCGGCCCCGAGCACGGTCACGTCGGCCGTGGAGAAGGACCGTTGGCCGAGGTACCCGGCGAACACCCCGATCACCACCAGGTTGTTGAGCACCGGCGCCCAGGCCATCGGCGCGAACCGCTGCCGGGCGTTGAGGAGTTGGCCGAGCACCGTGAACAGCCCGTAGAAGAACACCTGCGGCAGGCACAGGTACGCCAGCAGCACCGTCCGGTCCAACTGCGCACCGCCGTACGCGGTGTAGGCCCGCACGAGGTACGGCGCGCCCGGCACCACCACCGCCGTCAGCACCAGCAGGGTGACCACCAGCGCCGTCACCAGCCGGTCGACGTGCGCCGCCCCGCCGTCCGCCGACTCCTTGGCGGCACGCACCAGGTGGGGCACCAGCGCGGTGTTCAGGGCGCCGCCGATCAGCAGCACGAACAGCAGGTTGGGCACCGTGTTGGCCACGTTGTACCCGTCCGCGAGCAGCCCCGAACCGAGGACCGCCACCAGCAGTGCCGAGCGGACGAAGCCGGTGGCCCGGGAGACCACCGTCCCGGCCGCCATCACCAGGCTGGGCGGCGGCGTGCGGCGCGGCCGCCGGTGGCGGGCGGGCCGCGGCGGACCGGGCAGCGGAGGGCGGGGCAACGGAGGACCCTCCAGTACGGTCATCCGCCGGCACCTCCCGTGTCAGGCACCGACTCGAACTGATCGGCGGAAACGGCGAGAGCATGCACCCGCGCCCCTGAAGCGGGGCTGAGAAAGCTGAAGACGGCTTAAGGAACGGATCCGGCGCCGGTGGCATCCTGATCCGCATGGAGATTCTGGTGGTGGAGGACGACGCCCAGGTCGCGGCCGCCGTACGGCGCGGCCTGGAGGTCGAGGGCTACACCGTCGACCTCGCCCCGGACGGCCTCACCGGCCTGCGGCTGGCCCAGCGGCACGCCTACCGGGCGATCGTGCTCGACATCATGCTGCCCGGCCTGAACGGCTACAAGGTGTGCGAGGCACTGCGCGCCGACGGCGTCACCACCCCGATCCTGATGCTGACCGCCAAGGACGGCGAGTACGACGAGGCCGAGGGCCTGGACACCGGCGCCGACGACTACCTCACCAAGCCGTTCTCCTACCTGGTCTTCCTGGCCCGGCTGCGCGCGCTGATCCGCCGCAGCCAGACGCCGGGCCCGCTGCTGCGGGTCGGCGACCTCTGGCTGGACCCGGCGGGCCGCCGCTGCGGCCGGGGCGGCGCCGAGATCACCCTCACCGAGCGGGAGTTCGCCGTCCTGCGCTGCCTGGCCGAGCACCCCGGCGAGGTGCTGTCCAAGCGCCGGATCGTCGACGAGGTGTGGGACATCGCCTTCGACGGCGAGGAGTCCATCGTCGAGGTGTACGTCAGCATGCTGCGCCGCAAGGTGGACGCGCCGTTCGGCGTCCGTTCGATCACCACCGTGCGCGGCGTCGGCTACCGGCTGGAGGCCTGACCGGTGCCCGGCAGGCTCTCCACCCGGCTGCGCACCTCGCTGGCGGCCGGCCTGGCCGCGCTGCTGCTGCTCGGCGTCGGCGCCTGGTGGCTGCGCGGCCACATGTACGACGCCCAGCTGGAGGCGGCCGAGGCGGACGCCCAGGCCCAGGCCCGCGAGATCAGCAGCGGCTACAAGCACGGCCAGCAGCTCGCGGACTACGGGCGGCTGCCGTACCTCGTGCTGGACAGCGACGGCCGGGTGCTGACCATGGGCGGCCCGCTGACCACCCAGCACCTGGCCGGGGACCCGCCCGCCGCCGTACCGAAACTCGCGCCGGACGACTGGCAGTCGGTCCAGCGGGTCGCCATCGGCCCGGCCGGGGAGGCCGCCGCCAACCGCTACTCGGGGCGCACCTTCACCGCGCTGGGCAGCTGGAGCCCGCTGCTGCGGCAGAACGACGAGAACGGCCAGCCGGTCAAGCCGGTGGTCGGCCCGTTCACCGTGTACGTGCTGGCCACCCCGTTCGCCGCCGAGGCCTCGCTGCACACCATCGACCCGGTGCTGCAGGTGGGCGTGCCGGCCGCCGCGCTGCTGGTCGCGCTGACGGCCTGGGCGGCGACCAGCCGGGCGCTGCGCCCGGTGGAGGCGATCCGCGCCGAACTGGCCGAGATCGGCGAGCACCGGCTGGACCGCCGCGTCCCGGTGCCGCCCGCCGGCGACGAGCTCACCCGGATGGCCCGGACCACCAACGCCACCCTGGACCGGCTGGAGCGCTCGGCCGTGCAGCAGCAGCGCTTCGTCGCGGACGCCTCGCACGAGCTGCGCAGCCCGATCGCCGCGCTGCGCACCAATCTGGAGGTGTCGCTGGCGCATCCCGACCGCACCGACTGGCCGGCCACCACCCGGGAGGCGCTCACCTCGGTCGAGCGGCTCCAGCAGCTCACCGAGGACCTGCTGTTCCTGGCCCGGGGCGCGCACCCGGCGACGGCCGGCCGGCTCACCACCGTCGACCTGTCCGCCGTGCTGCGCGAGCTCGCCGACCAGTACCGCCCCGGCCTCGGCGCCCGGCTCGTCCTGCGGGTGGACGCGCCCGAGGCGGTGCCGGTGCGCGGCAGCCGCATCCGGCTGCACCGGCTGGTGCGCAACCTGCTGGACAACGCCCGGCGGCACGCGTCCGCCGAGGTGGTGCTGTCCGCGCGGCGGACCGCGCACGGCTGCGTCCTGGAGGTCCGGGACGACGGCCCGGGCGTGCCGCCGGAGGACCGCGAGCGGATCTTCGAGCCGTTCACCCGGCTCGACGAGGCCCGCAGCCGGGACTCCGGCGGCAGCGGCCTGGGCCTGGCCATCGCCGCGGACATCGCCACGCGGCACGGCGGCACCCTGCGGGTCGCCCACGCCCCGCGCGGCGCCCGCTTCGTCCTGGAGCT
>NZ_LFVW01000574.1:0-7447 GCF_001182915.1 Kitasatospora sp. MY 5-36 | reverse complement strand
CGGACGCGCTGTCGCCGGACTGCGCGCTCGCCCGGCTGCACCACGAGGTGCGCGCGGCCCGGGCGGTGGCGGCGCCGCTGCCCTGAGCGTCACCGCCCGGAACGTGTCACCGCCCGGAGCACCGGGGGCCTGAGCACCGGGGTCCTGAGCAGCGGGGCCCTGGGCGCCGCCACTCCGAACGCCGCCGTCGCCGAACGGCCGACCGGGCCCCGGACCGGCCCGCTCAGTCCTGGATCCGCCGCCAGGGCCGGTCCGCCTCCAGCGCGAAGGCCAGCTCCAGCAGCAGCCGCTCCTGCCCGTGCGCCGCCGACAGGTGCACCCCGACCGGCAGCCCGCCGGGCGCGGAGCCCGCCGGCAGGGCGATGCCCGGGCCGCCGGCCACGTTGTTGACCGGGGTGAAGGCCACGTAGCGCGTCAGCCGGTCCATCAGCTCGTCGAAGTCCACGTTTGGGCTCAGGTGCCCGATCGGCGGGGTGGTGTGGGCGAGCACCGGGGAGAGGATCACGTCGTGGGTGCGGAAGATCCGCGCGTACACGCCCTCGGCCCGGCGCAGCCGCCGCAGCACGCCGGGGGTCCGCGGGAACTCGGCCTGGAACCGGCGGCGCAGCCCGGTGGTCAGGCCGTCCAGCCTCCCGGCCCGGAAGCCCGGGTCGATCAGCAGCCGGCCGGTGGCCGCGACGGCCCAGGCGATGTAGCCCCAGTAGCTGACGAAGTCGCGGGAGAACTCCTCGCCGAAGGGCAGTGCGGCGGGCTCGACCAGGTGGCCCATCGCCTCCAGCCGGGCGGCGGTCTCCTCGACCACCCGCCGGGTCGGCCCGTCGGTCCTGGCGGTCGGCGAGTCCACCACCAGGCCGATCCGCAGCCGCCGCTCGCCGGGCCCTTCGACCAGGCCGAGCGGGGGCAGCGCGGGGTTGCTCCGGTGCCGCTCGGCGGCGGCGAGGAAGGCGGCGGTGTCGCGCACCGAGCGGGTCAGCACACCGTCGGTGACCAGGTCGATCGGCAGTTTGCCGCTCTGGGCGTTGGTGACCAGCCGGCCCCGGGTGGGCTTGAGGCCGACCAGCCCGCAGCAGGCCGCCGGGATGCGGATCGAGCCGCCGCCGTCGTTGGCGTGGGCGATCGGCACCACGCCGGAGGCCACCAGGGCGGCCGCGCCGCCCGAGGAGGCGCCGGCCGAGTGCGAGGGCTTCCACGGGTTGCGCACCGGCTGGGCGGTGGCGAACTCGGTGGAGGCGTTGAGGCCGAACTCGGGCAGCCGGGTCTTGCCGAGGACGGCCAGGCCGGTGGCGAGGAACTGGTCGGTGAAGCGCGCGTTGCGGCGGGCCGGGCGGGCGGGGAAGGCCTCGCTGCCCATCCCGGTCGGCAGGCCGCGCAGGTCCACGTTGTCCTTGAGGTAGGTCGGCACGCCCCAGAGCGGACCGCCGATGCCCTCCCGGCTGATCCGCGGCCTGTCGTACGAAGCGTGGGCGACGGGCAGCAGCGCGCCGTCCACCCGGGCGGCCCGGTCGACGGCCGCGCCGACCAGCTCCCGGGGGTTGACCGTACCGGCCCGGACCAGCGCGGCGAGCGCCACCGCGTCGTGGGCGCCCAGGGCGTCGTCGGCGAACGCGTGGACCCGCTCGTCGGTCATCCGAACCCCCCACTCCCCGCCGGACGTTCCGCCGTCCGACCATCGCACCGGCTGCTCGTACCTGCCCGGTTCTACTGACCGGTAATCTCACTGGGCTCCGAGTGTAGGCCCACCCGGCGACGCCCTGCGGCCCGGAGCGCCCGCTCACGGGCGGACGAGCCGTCAAGACAGCGAGGGCGCACGATCGTTCGCCCCGCGCCCCCGCGTTCACCCCGTCCGCCGGTCCACGATCGTTTCGCCGCACACCGCCGGGAAAGATCACGTTCGCGATTCGTCCCGGTCCTCCCGCCCCAACCAAGGTGACGCCCGTGCCGACCCCGTTCTTCCCGACCACCCGGTTCACCGCGGCCACCGCCCCCGGCGGCCTCCCGCTGCTCGGCCACGCCCCCGCCCTCCTCCACCACCCCCACGAGTTCGTCGCCGGCCTGCCCGCCCACGGCGACCTCGTCCGGCTGCGGCTCGGCCCGCTCCGCGCGTACGTGGTCTGCCACCCCGAGCTGGTCCGCCGGATGCTCACCGACGACCAGACCTTCGACAAGGGCGGGCCCCTCCTCGACAAGGCCCGGGAGGTCTTCGGCAACGGCCTCGCCACCTGCCCCGCCGCCGCCCACCGGCGCCAACGGCGCATGCTGCAGCCCGCGTTCCACCGCGACCGGCTGCCCGGCTACGCCGCGCTGATGATCGAGGAGATCGCCGGCGCCACCGCCCGCTGGCACGACGGCGACGTGATCGACGTCCCCGCCGCGATGTACCGGCTCTCCACCGCCGTCACCGCCCGCTGCCTGTTCGCCGCGCACGAGCGGGCCGGCTCGCTGCCGGTGCACCGGAGCATGGACGTGGTGACCCGCGGCGTCGGCCGGCGGCTGATGCTGCCGCTGCCCGGCGCCGACCGCCTCCCCACCCCCGGCAACCGCCGCTTCCGCCGCGCCCAGCAGGACCTGCGGGAGATCACCCGGCGGCTGATCGCCGAGCACCGCGCCACCGGTACCGACCGGCAGGACCTGCTCTCCACGCTGCTCGCCGCCACGGACGAGGACGGCCGGGGCCTGTCCGACACCGAGGTCCACGAGCAGGTGGTCACCTTCCTGCTGGCCGGCATGGAGACCGCCGCCGCCACCCTCTCCTGGGCCTGGACACTGCTCGCCGCCAACCCGGCCGTCCGGACCCGCCTGCACGCCGAACTCGACACCGTCCTGGACGGCCGGCCCGCCCGCCACGAGGACCTGCCCTCCCTGCCGCTCACCGCCCGGATCGTCAGCGAGACCCTGCGGCTCTACCCGCCGCCGTGGATCCTCAGCCGCACCGCCACCACCGACACCGAGCTCGGCGGCCACCGCGTCCCGGCCGGCGCCACCCTGCTGTACAGCCCGTACCTGCTGCACCGCCGGCCCGACCTGTTCCCCCGCCCCGACCGCTTCGACCCCGACCGCTGGCTCACCACCGCCCGCCCCGCCCCCGGCACCTACGCGCCCTTCGGCCTCGGCGCCCGCCGCTGCATCGGCGAAGCCTTCGGCACCACCGAGGCCGTCCTCGCCATCGCCACCATCGCCGCCCGCTGGACCATCGCCCCCACCCCCGGCCGGCCCGTCCGCCCCGTCCGCGGCTCCTCCCTCGTGCCCCGGCCCTTCACCGCGACGCTGACCCGCCGGGTCCGCTGACCGGATCCCCACCGGGCTTCGGTACTGTCCCGGCATGGCCGGCCGCACGGGCGCCGGCCGCGGACCACACCGCTCGACCGGGACACCACCAGACCATGAACGCACCCACCCCATCGGGGCTCCTGACCGGGCTGCTCCGCGCCGTCCGGACGTACCCGCGCCGCTCGCCGCTGACCCTCGGCTACGTCCTCCTGCTCCTGCTCGGGAACGTCTGGGTCGGGAACCTGCTCGCCGAGGACCGGGCGGACGCACTCCGCGACCACATCAGCACCAACCTCGACAACCTCCACGACCACCCGGTCACCGCCCTGTTCGGCAGCGCGCTGCTGTTCGACGGCACCCTCACCGAGATCCTCTCCACCGGCTTCGGCGGCACCCTGATCACCCTCGGCCTCGGCATCGGCTGCTGCCTCGCCTGGACCGAGCGCCGCTTCGGCAGCCCGCGCGCCGCCGCCGTCCTCCTCGGCGGGCACATCGGCGCCACCCTGCTCACCGCCGCGGTGATCGTGTTCGCCCTGCGGCACGGCTGGTACCCGGAGAGCGTGCGCCAGGCCTCGGACTACGGCATCAGCTACGGCGCCCAGACCGTCCTCGCCCTCGCCGTCCTCGCCCTGCCCCGCTGGGCCCGGCTGCCCTGGGCCGCCTTCGTCCTCGCCTGGCCGCTCTCCGGCGACGGCGAATGGCCCGGTCCCCTCCCGCCCTTCACCACCGTCGGCCACCTGCTCTCGGCCGCCCTCGGCTTCGCCCTGGCCGCCGCCGTGGCCCTCACCGCCGCCCGCCGCCGGCGCGCCGAAACCCTTGCCCCGGCGGCGGCCGACCGGTGATCATGCCCGGATGACCAGGAGTGCGAAGACCCCCTTCCACAGCCCCCGTTCCTTCCAGCTCTGGCACTACGGCATCGGCCACAAGGAGCTGGTGCTGCGCAGCCAGGCGGGCGGGCAGGAGCCCGAGACCCTCGACATCATCTTCGAGACCGTGCGGGCGATGAAGCTCCACACCCACTACCCCACGCTGACGATCCGTTCCGCCACGCCCGAGGAGCGCAAGAGCATCCGGGAGTTCTCCGACGGCGGCCCGGGCGAGCTCTCCGGCGCGGGGCACTACTACCTGGTCCTGGAGTCGGAGCGGGACCCGGCCTTCGTGGTGTGCCGCCGGGTCGAGGCCTACGCCCGGCCCGGTGCGGAGGCCGACTACCGCATCACGGCGTCGACCGGGCGCCTGGTCTGGGCCGGCAGCCGGACCTGAACCCGCGCCCGGGCCCGGCTCTGAGCCTGGACCCGAGCCCGAGCGCGAGCCCGCGTCAGCCCGGCGGGCGCCGGTCGGCGGCGATCGCGGTGAGCAGCCGCTCGATCTCCGCCAGCCGGCGCCGCAGGTCCTCGACGTCGGCGCGGGTGGCGCTCTGCTCGCCGTGCTTGAGGGCCACCAGCAGCTGCCCGTCCGGCTCCAGCCGGGCGCGGGCGACGTCGCCGACCTTGTCGCCGTTCTGGATCCGGATGGCGTGCTCCAGCTCGGACGGGCGCAGCGCCAGGCTGTGCAGCGCGCCCTCGACCAGCTTGCCGTCCTTCACCACGGTGGTGGGCCTGCCCTCCAGGA
Organism: Kitasatospora sp. MY 5-36; assembly: GCF_001182915.1. Lineage (NCBI taxonomy): Bacteria > Bacillati > Actinomycetota > Actinomycetes > Kitasatosporales > Streptomycetaceae > Kitasatospora > Kitasatospora sp. MY 5-36. Next base: position 2,569 of record NZ_LFVW01000574.1, on the reverse strand, counting down.
GCCGGGCGGCCTTCGGGTCGCGGGCGAGCCAGCGGGTGACGCCGGCGTTCACCGCGACCAGCGTGACCGCCCCGATCGCGCCGCCGAGCAGGCTGTTGTCGTTGCCGATGATGGCGTTCTGCACCACGTTGGAGAGCAGGAAGACGACCACCATGTCGAAGGTGTTCAGCCCCGCCAGCCCGCGTTTCCCGGCCAGCCGGAACAGCACCAGGATCAGCACGTAGACGGCGACCGTACGGAGGACCTTCTCCACGATCGGAATCTGGACGGCCATCAGGTCGTGCCACACTGCCCCGCTCCTCCCGCTCGACCACAAGCGAACGGGGCAGACGCTACGCCACGGTCACCGCTTGGGCCTGCCGCGCCGGGCCGCCGCGCCCCGCCCGCCGGCCTTGGCACCCCCGGCCTTCGGCGCCCCCGCGCGCTGTCCGCCGGACTTCTGCCCGCCCGCCTTCTGGCCACCCGCCTTCTGCGCGCCGCCCTTCTGCCCGCCGGACTTCTGCGGCTGCGGCTTGCCCCGGCCGGCCGCCGCCTTCTTCGGCTGCGCCTCGGGCGCCGCCTGCCCGGCCCCGCGCCCGCGCGAGCTGTTGACCGTACGGCCGCGGACGATCCCGATGAACTCCTCCACCAGGTCCGTCGTCCGCTCCTGCGGCCAGGCCAGCGCCACCTGGGACTGCGGCGCCTCCACCACCGGCCGGTAGGTGAGGTCCCGGCGGTGGTGCAGCCGGGCCAGCGACTGCGGCACCAGGAGCACGCCGACGTTCGCCGCGACCAGCTCGATCGCGTCCTCCGTGCTGTCCGGACGCGCGATGGCGGGCCGCCCGGGCAGGGTGTCGGCGGTGAATCCGAGGGTGTCGTCGAGCGGGTGGAAGACCACCTCCTCGGCCAGGTCGTCCAGCGCGACCTCCTCGGCGGCGGCGAGCCAGTGGTCCTTGGGGAAGACCACGACGGTGGTCTCGCTGTAGAGCGGGATCGCGCTCAGCACGTCCTTGTCGACCGGCAGCCGGACCAGCCCGGCGTCCGCGCCGCCCTCGCGCAGCGTGCGCTCGCCGTCGCCGAACGGGACCGCGAGGAGGTCCAGCGGCACGTCCGGGAGCCGCTCGCTCCAGACCCGGACCCATTTGCCGGGGGTCACGCCCGGGACGTACACGAGCCGGAAGGACGGGTTCACCTGCATGTCTGTCACAAGGCAAGGCTACCGACCGTGACCGGGAGCGCCCGCGCACTCCCTTACCCTTGTCACCATGACATCGCTCAAGCAGAAGACCAGCCAGACCATGAAGCCGGCCACCGCGGCCAAGAAGCTGGGGATCTACCTCGACGCGGCGCCGACCGGCTTCCAGGAGGGCGTGGTCTCCCGCGAGGAGCTCAGCGCGCTGCAGGCCGAGCCGCCGCAGTGGCTCCAGGACCTGCGCAAGAACGGCCCGCACCCGCGCCCGGTGGTCGCCGCCAAGCTCGGCATCTCCATCTCCGGCCTGGCCCGCGGCGGCGTGACCGAGGCGCTCACCACCGAGCAGATCGAGGCGGTCAAGGCCGAGAACCCGCTCTGGCTCCAGCACGAGCGCGCCAACCAGGTGGACGTCCGCAAGGAGACCGCCCGGATCAAGGAGAAGCACGAGAAGGAGGCCGCCGCCCAGGCCGCCAAGGAGGGCAAGGCTGCCAAGGCCAGCTGACCCGTCCTCCCCCGCCCGGCACGGCGGCGCCCCGGCGCCGGTTGCCGGGCCCCGCGCAACGACGGTGCCGGCGTCCGTTCCGACGGACGCCGGCACCGTCGTGTGCGCGGGTCCGTACGCGGGTCCGCGGGTGGGTCCGTCCACGGGTCCGCACGCGGGTCCGTGCGTGGCGGGCGCCGGCGGGAGGGGACGGAACCCCCGTCCCACCAGCGCGTATTGACCGGGCCGCCGGTCGCTCCGAATAATCGGCGGGACCGGGCACGGCGGTACGCCGCGCCGCGGTACACCGCATCGGGGGAGCGACCGTGATCGAACAGCCTCAGCACACCGGACTCGCCGCACTCGCGGAGGAGTTCTTCGACGCCGAGAACACCCACAACCCGTTCGACGCGACCCTCAGCGGGGTCGAGGGCTACGCCCACCTGGTACCCGACCCGTCCCGCGCGGCCGCGCACCGCCACCGCGAGGCCCTGCTGGGCTTCACCGCCCGGCTGGCCGCGGTCCCGCTGGACTCGCTGGCCGGCGAGGACCGGATCACCCACCGGGTGCTCGCCCGGCTGCTCGCCAACGGCATCGGCCAGATCACCCACGGGCTGGCCGAGTTCAGCGTCTCGGCGACCATCGTCGCCCCGCAGAACGAGGCCTTCACCGCGCTCGCCATGACCTCGATCGACCAGGAGGGCGCCGACGCCTACCTGGAACGCCTCGCCGCGCTGCCCGACTACTTCGACGCCGTCCTGCGCCGCACCCTGGACGCCGCCGCCGAGGGCCGCCACCCGCTGCGCAGCGGGGTCGACGCCGCCGTCGCCCAGCTGGAGGCCCACCTGGCGACCGCCCCGGCCGAGGACAAGCTGCTGCGGCCGCTGGCCGGCCGCCCGGAGTCCGAGCGCGCCCTG
>NZ_LFVW01000573.1:0-7484 GCF_001182915.1 Kitasatospora sp. MY 5-36 | reverse complement strand
GGCCGGCGGGTGCAGCAGCTGCCCCCGGTCGTCCCGGGCGGACTCGGCCAGCTCGGCCGCCTGCGCGCCGGTCAGGCCGTCCGGCGGGCGGTGCCAGGCGAGCCGGGCCGCCAGGTGCTGGTCCTCCAAGTGGCTCTGGCCGGTCGCCCAGTGCCGGGCCAGCAGGCCGGTCATCGGCAGCAGCAGCGAGGAGCCGGGCACCTGGGCGCGGTCGGTGAGGTGGGTCAGCCAGCGGCCGAGCAGCGGCACCCGGACCGGCGCCGGGTACGGGCCCGGCTCCTCGTCCTCGGCGGTGCGGCGGAAGCGGGTCGAGCGGCCGATCAGGGCGAGGTGGTGCACGCCCGCGCCGTTCGGCACCACCAGCTGCGGGGCGTCCGCGCACAGCTCGCGGAACACCTGGGTCTTCTCGCCGGTCTCCGGGTCCTTCTCGGAGCCCTCGATCTGCTCGACGTCCTCGGCGAAGGACTCCAGGTAGGGCAGCAGGTCGGCGGCGAGCTCGGCCAGGAAGTCGAACCGCAGGGTGCGGTTGAGCGGCTGCGGCACCAGGTGCAGCCGGGGCGCGTCCCGGTCGGTGCCGAGCATCACCGCGAGCGGCGCGCCGGACTCGCCGGCGGCCGTCAGCGGGACCAGCACCATCGGGCGGTCGGACAGGTGCCGGTGCCGGACGGTGGCCAGCGGCTCGGCTCGGCCGCTGCGGACGGCCTCCAGCCGGGCGAGGGTGGTGAGCAGGCTCATGCGCGAGCCCCTTGGGTTTCCGCCCCCACGGCGCCGGCGCCCAGGGCTTCGGCGCGCAGGGCGGCCGCGTAGGCCAGGCGCTCGGCGGCGTCGTCCGCGCCGTCCAGGTCCTCGCTCTTGGTGCCGGCGGCGGCCAGCGCCTCGGCGACCGTACGGATGCTGCCCAGCTCGCCGCGCACGCCCCGGCCGAGCTGCTCGACCCGGTCGTCGCAGCGGGCCCGGGCGCGGCAGTGGAAGCCGAGTTCGCAGGTGGAGAGGCAGTCCGGGCTGTACGCGGCGGGCACCGCCTCGACCGAGGCGGCCAGCTGTTCGGTGGTCCGGGCCGGCGCGCCGTCCTCGTCGGCGGCCAGGTCGAAGTCGGCGTCCGCCGGCAGCGCCGCCAGCAGCCGGCCGATGCCGGTCATCCGGCCCAGCTGGCGGCGGGTGGTGGCCAGTTCGCGGCGGACGTCCACGGCGACCGCGGTCGGCCGGTTGCCGAAGTCCTTCGGGCAGACCAGCAGCACGCTGGTGCGCGGGCTGCCCGGCAGCCGCTGCTCGGTGTACGGGTCCTCGGCGAGCGGCTGCCCGGCCGCCGCGGCGGCGAGCCGCTGGAGCGCCAGCACGTACACGGCGGCCTGCCGGGCGGCGGCGCCCACCTTGGCCGGGTCGGCGCCGCCGTCCAGCACCGGGAAGGACTTGATCTCGACCACCGTGCACCGCCCGCCGTGCACCACCAGCGCGTCCGGCTCCAGGTAGGCGGTGCTGCCGGCCACCCCCAGGCGCAGCATCGGGTGGTCCAGCAGCGTCCAGGCCTCCGGATCGGCGGCGGCCAGGGCCAGCGCCTCGGCCGTCCGGTCGGCGCGCACGGCCGGGCCCGAGCGGTGCAGCAGGTCCGGCACCAGGAGCGGGGCGTGCCCGTCCGCCGGGAGGCCCAGGTGGTGGCGGAGCGGCTCCAGCAGCGGGGCGTAGCCGTCGGCCTTCAGCCGGGACTCGAAGATCACGCCGCGGGCGATGGCGAAGGGGGACTGGCCGAAGGGGGCCGGGCGGCCGAGCCGGGCCGCCAGCACCGACTTGTCCACCCCGGCCGCGTCGAGCACGGCGCGGCGGTGGCAGCCCGGGTTGGCGGCCAGCGCGGCGAGGGAGCGGGCGTTCAGACTGCGCTGCGGGGCCGGTCCGCGCAGCTCCGCGAGCCGCTGGGCGAGCGGCTCAGCGGGCCCGCGCGGCGGGACGTTCGTCGAGACGTTCATGGTGCGGCCCAGTGTCGCATCCGGGTCCGACAACGCGGTGCGGACCGGCCGTTGGAGAGGCGGTCCGCGGCCGGAACCGGACGTCCGCCGCCCCCGGGCCGCGGCCGGAACCGGACACCTGCCGCCCCCGGTCCCGCGGCCGCCGGGACGGGCCCCTCGATCGTGGTCGCCGCCCGGGTGGGGGATCATGGAGCCCGGTGCTCAATGGTGAGACCGACCGACCGTTGCCACCGCCCCGTCGCTAGGAGTCCCCATGCCCGCCCGCATCGTGCTGGTCCGCCACGGCGAGACCGAGTGGTCCGCCACCGGCCGCCACACCGGCCGCACCGACATCCCGCTGACCGAGGAGGGCCGGGCGATGGCCCGGGCCCTCGGCGCCCGCCTCGCCAAGGCCCCCTGGAACGGGCTGCCGGACGCGCTCGTCTACACCAGCCCGCTCGGCCGGGCCAAGGAGACCTGCGAGCTGGCCGGCTTCGGCGACCGCGCGGTGGAGCGTCCGGAGCTGATGGAGTGGGACTACGGCCGGTACGAGGGCCGCACCGGCGCGGACATCCGCTCCAGTGACCAGCCCGGCTGGCTGATCTGGCGCGACGGGGTGCCCGGCGGCGAGAAGCTCTCCGGGGTGGCCGCCCGGGTGGACGCCTTCCTGGCCGGCCTCAACGAGGAGCACGGCGTCCCCGCCCCGGACACCACCGTGATGCACTGCGCCGACCGGGACGTGATCCTGTTCGCCCACGGCCACCTGCTGCGCATCCTCACCGCCCGCTGGCTGGGCCTGCCGCCCGAGTACGCCCAGCGGTTCAAGCTCGGTACGGCCGCGCTGTGCGTGCTGTCCTGGGAGTACGGCGCCCCGGCGGTGGAGGTCTGGAACGACCTGTCCCACCTGGAGGGCCTGGCCGCCGGGCACTGAGCCGGCTGTGCCGGGCGGCTCCGGGGCCCGTCGAGGCCAAGCCGGGCGGCGGGGCTCAGGCGGCCGCCGCCCGGTCGTAGTCGGTCAGGAACCGGCGCACCTCGGGCACGGCGACGTGCGGGCGCAGCCGCCCGGCGGTGTCCGCGAGCATGCTCCGGATCCGGGCCGAGCGGACGGCGCCGAACAGCGCGACGGCGGTCGAGCCGTGGTGCGCCGCCCCCGCCAGGTCCCCGCGGCCGAGCCGGTCGTGGGCCAGCTCGGCGGTGTACAGCACCCGGTTGCGGACGAAGTGCGGCTTCTGGAGCGCTATCGCCAGCCCGGCCTGCTCGCTGGCGCGGTCCCAGTCGCCGAGCGCCGACCAGCACTGCGACTGGAGGCCGGCGATCTCGGCCTCGCCGAAGAAGGACATCCACTCCGGGTCCCGCCCGCCGGGGCCCCGGTCGAAGAGGGCGTACGCCCGGCCGAGCGCGCGCTCGCAGGAGACGCGGTCCTGGAGCAGCGCCCAGGCGCCGGCCTCGCGCATGGCCAGCAGGGCGAGCAGCCGCTCGGAGCCCAGGCCCCGGGCGGCGACCTGCCCGGCCTGGGCGGCGCGCAGCGCCTCGCGCGGGCGGCCGGCGTCCCGGGCCAGGAAGGCGCTGTTGCAGAAGACGTGCGCCTCCAGGGCGGAGTCCCCGGCCATCCGGGCGGTGGCGAGCGCCTCGGAGTAGAACGAGCGGGCGTCCGCGAGCCGGTTCGAGTCGTGGGCCAACCAGCCGACGGAGATGGCGAGTTCGCCCGCCCCGGTCTGCAGCCGGCGTTCCGTCTCCGGGCTGTACTCGCACTCGTTGAGCAGCACGTACGCGTTGCGCAGCGACCGCCCGGCGAGCTCGTACAGGGCGTCGGCGCCGTGCGCGTCGTCGGCCAGCCGGATCTCCCGGACGGCCTGTTCCACGCCGAGCACCTCGGCGGCGCCGACCCGGCGCAGCGGCCCCACCGGCCCGGGTCGGCCGGGCACCAGCGGTTCGCCGCCGAGCAGCGACGGCGCGGTGAACTCCGCACCGGGGAAGGCGCCTTGGCCGGCGAGCGCACCGGGGGCGCCGTCGGCGCCGGCCTGCCGGCCGGCCGCCGAGGCCGGTCGGTCGATGCCGATCACGGAGGCCAGCGCGGTGGTGCCGCCGGCCAGGAACGTACGGCGACGCACGTCGTCGTTCTCCTCGTCGAGATTGGGCGATCCATCGGGCCCCCTGGGCACCGTCCCGCGGCTCGGCCACGGGGGCCCGTCCGGTGCGGCTGGATCCGTGTACGGCGAGGCAGCGTACGGGAGTTGAGTGGAGAGAGGTGAGCGCGGGGCGGGCGGGGGCGGGAACGTCGGGTGGAGCGGAGGGGGTTCGCTCCACCCGACGGACCGGTCCGCCGGGCGGCGGCGGACGGAGGTCCGGGGGGCGAAGCCGAGGTCGGTGAGCGCGCGGTCCGGCCACATGTGCCGGAACACCCGCTCGTAGGCGTAGTTGGGGCAGCGGATCTCACCGGACTCGACCCGCCCGACGTACCGGGCGTCGCAGGACACGTGCTCGCCGATCTCGCGGGCGGCCCTGCGGACGGCCGTGGCGAACTCGCCGGGAGAGCGGTCGCCGCGCAGTGCGCGCATCACGGCGTTGGGGGACGGACGGTTCGGCTCGGCCGGTGGGGTGGCTGCCATGGCGCCGAGAGTACTCGGAGTCACCGAGCGGACACATTCGGTTGGTGGGACATCTCGTGTCAACCCCGGGTAAAAAGGGCGATGTTGCGGGGTATCCGCCATGAAATGCCATGCCTTGCTGTAATGCGCCCCGTGGCCTGCGCCACGACCCCCGCGTTGTCCTGGTACGAGGAAGAAGCCCACGCCGTCGCCCGGCCCGTCCCAGCCGGGTGGCCCCTCCCAACGGCTGTGCTTCCGGACCCGACGAGGTACAGGAGAGCCCATGATGGCCACCGGACTGCCGCAGTACCGACCCGTCCCCGGGGGAGTGCTCGCCGGCGCGGCCCCCGCCCTGCTCCCCGAACCCGCCGACGACCGGCTCTCCGGCCGGGGACCGGTCGAAGGCGGCCGCCTCCCCCGCGGCGGCCACCGGCGCGAGCGCACCGCCCCCGAGGAGGGCGCCGTCGTCAGCGCCTGCGACACCGTGACCGTCGCCCTGCGGCACGGCCTGGAGGCCGTCGACATCCTGAGACTGCGCCGCGCCTGCGGAGTCGTCCTGCAGAGCCGCAACGGCAGCACCGTCTCCTTCCTCGTCCCGGCCGGCACCTGGGAGACCTGGCACCTGCCCGGCAGCTCCTGTACCGCGGGCGCCCTGCTGCCCGCCGCCACCGACCCGCGCTGGGTGATCCCGCCCTCCGGCACCGGCCGCACCGCCCGCCCCACCGACGCCTGGGTCCTCCGATCCGCCCTCTGCGAGGCCGCCTGCACACTCACCGCGGGCGGCCTCGGCCCGTTCTAGCGGGCGTGCCGCGCGGACCCCGCCGGGCCAGTCGACCTCCGGCCGGGCCCCCGTGGCACGCCCCTGACCAGCGGACGTCCCCCGGCGGCGGCGATAATGGCCGCCATGGGACGAAGCAGCAGAGCCGCACGCGGACCGGAGCCCGAGGCCACCACCGGACCGGGCGGACGCACCCACGCCCAGGGCCCGCTCAGCCGCCCCGTCGGCTCCGGCCTCGCCGAGCTGCGCCCCGACCGCGACCGCCCCGCCGCCTGGTCGCTGCTGATCGACGGCGCCCCGCAGTCCCTCGTCGACCTCGCCGACCCCACCCGCCTCGGCTTCGAGTACCAGCGCCGGCTCGGCCACCTGATCGACCTGGTCGCCCCGCCCGGCCGCCCGCTCACCGTCCTGCACCTCGGCGGCGGCGCCCTCACCCTCGCCCGCTACACCGCCGCGACCCGGCCGCGCTCCCGCCAGCAGGTCGCCGAGATCGACACCGCGCTCACCGAACTCGTCCGCGCCGAACTCCCCCTGGAACGCGGCTGGCAGATCAAGGTGCGCGGCGCGGACGCCCGCGGCGTGCTGGAACGCACCCCCGAGGACAGCGTCGACCTGGTGATCACCGACGTCTTCTCCGGGGCCCGCACCCCGGCCCACTGCACCACCGTCGAGTTCACCACCCTCGCCGCCCGCGCCCTCGCCCCCGGCGGCTGGTACGCCGCCAACATCGCCGACGGCGGCGCCCTGCCCTTCGCCCGCTCCCAGGTCGCCACCCTCGCCGCGGTCTTCCCCGAGCTCTGCCTGATCGCCGACCCCGCCGTGCTGCGCGGCAAGCGCTTCGGCAACCTCGTCCTGGCCGCCGCCCACACCCCGCTGCCGATCGCCGAACTCACCCGCCGCGCCGCCTCCGACCCCGCCCACGCCCGGGTCGAACACGGCCGCGCCCTCACCGACTTCGCGGCCGGCGCCGTCCCGGCGACGGACGCCACGGCGGCCCCGTCCCCGGAACCGCCGCCGGGGGTGTTCCGCTGACGGGCCGCTCGTCGCGGTAGGGGGTTCGGCGGTCCTGCGGGTGCTTCTCCGCACCGCTTCTCCGCACCCGCTCCGCCGGCCGTAAAACCGTTTGCCGACGACCGAGTCGCGGTCGACAATGGCGCTGCCATCCGGCCAGCGACCAGAGGGGGCGTCATGGAGATCAGACCGGCCCGGCCGGAGGAGGCCGCGCTGCTCACCGGCATCGCGCTGCGGTCCAAGGCGTACTGGGGCTACGACGAGGCGTTCATGGCCGCCTGCCGGGCGGAGCTGACGGTGGACGCCGGTGTGATCGAGCGGTCGGCCACGGCGGTGGCCGAGGACGACGGGCGGGTCCTGGGCTTCGTCTCGCTCTCCGGGGCGCCGCCGACCGGGTCGCTGGACCTGCTCTTCATCGAGCCCGAGTCGATCGGCCGTGGCGTCGGCCGCGCGCTGTTCGAGCGGGCGAGGGGCCTGGCCGTGGCACTCGGCCTGTCTCGGCTCACCATCGAATCCGACCCGAACGCCGAGCCGTTCTACCTCGCGATGGGCGCCATCCGGATCGGCGCCGTCCCGTCCGGTTCGATCCCGGGGCGCGAACTCCCGCTGCTGGCCGTGGACCTGGCCACGCCTTAGGTGGGGGCGGAGCGCTGCCGCCCGGCCCTGGGCCCGGTGGCCGGAGGTGTCCCGCCGCCTTCTCGCGGCTGCGCAGCGTCCCCATGCCTTACGGGGCGGTCCACTGCGGCCGGGGCCGCTCAGTGGCCGCGTGGCAGTCCGCGGTGCTTGCACATGGCCGCTCCGGTGAGCAGGAGTCCGGCGGCGATGGGGACGAGGACGGCGGTCGCGGTGGCGGAGCCGTCTCCGGAGCCGGCCGCCGTGGCGGTGTCGGCGATGGCCGTCGTTTCGGGCGTGCTGTCGTGATCCGGCGCGGGGGTGGCGGTGGAGTCCGCCGTGCTGCCGGCTTCGGCGGTGGGTCCACCCTCGTCGACGGCGGTGGTCGCCTCCTGGAGCAGGGGTTCCGTCGCGGCCTCGCGCTGCCGGGGGACGGTGGAGAGGGCGCCGCCGCGGTGCCGGGTGGCGGAGGGCGGGTCGGCGGGTTCGCCCTCGCGGGAGGCGCGGGGGCCGTCGGGCCGGGCCTGGGCGGGGACGGTGCCGAGCAGGCCGGAG
>NZ_LFVW01000056.1:0-8087 GCF_001182915.1 Kitasatospora sp. MY 5-36 | reverse complement strand
GGCCTGGGCCTCGTCGGCGGTCAGCCCGGTTAGGCGGGTCCGGTAGCCGTCGACCAGCCGGTACCCGCCGGCGTGCCCGGCGTCGCCGTACAGCGGGACACCGGCGGCGGCGAGCGCCTGGACGTCCCGGTAGACCGTACGGACGGAGACCTCCAGCTCCGCCGCCAGCTGCTCGGCGGTCAGCCGGCCCCGGTTCTGGAGCAGCAGGAGCAGGGCGACCAGCCGACTCGCGCGCATGCCGCCCAGTATCCACTGACAGGAGATGTCAGGGGAGCGCTCCTACGCTGCGGCCCATGAACGACTTCACCCGCACCGGGGCGGCCACCGCATGAGCCCCGTCGTCGAACTCCGCCGGTACACCCTGCACCCCGGCGCCCGGGAGACCCTGATCGAGCTGTTCGAGCGCGAGTTCGTGACCGGCCAGCAGGCGGTCGGCATCACCGTCGGCGGCCGCTTCCGCGACCTGGACGACCCGGACCGCTTCGTCTGGCTGCGCGCCTTCCCCGACATGGCCGGCCGGCGGCGCGCCCTGGAGGCCTTCTACGGCGGCCCGGTCTGGCGGGAGCACCGCGACGCGGCCAACGCCACCATGGTCGACAGCGACGACGTCCTGCTGCTGCGCGGCCCCGGCTTCACCCCGCCCGCGGGCGCCCGCGAGGTCCTCGCCACCGTCTGCCACCCGGCCGACGCCGCCGCCTTCGACGCCTTCGCCACCGAACACCTGCTCCCGGCCCACGCGTTGCACCGCACCGAGCACGCCGAGAACGACTTCCCCCGGCTGCCCGTCCGCACCGGCGAGGACGTCCGCGTCTGGTTCGGCCCCGCCGAGCCGGCCCCCTGGCCGTCCCGGCGACTTCGGCTGGAACCCGTCACGCCGTAGCCCCCGGACGCACCCCGCCGTACCCGCTCCGTCAGGGGCCGACGAGCCCCGCCAGCTCGTCGGCCGACTCCGGTGCCAGGCGGTAGAACCCCTGGAGGCCGACCGCCCGTTCGAGGCGGCCGTCCACCACGTGCTTCAGATTCCGCGTCCGGTTGCGGCGGTTGCGCCAGGTGAGCCGCTCCAGCAGCTCGCCCGGCACCGGCCGGTCGAAGCGCACCGGCGTCGCGTCCACGTGCACCGCCGAGGCGCCGCAGCCGCCGGCGCCGAGCATCGACCAGGCCTCGTGCCCGGGGAACGCCGGGTCGTCCCAGCTCGCGGCGGCGGCGCCGCAGCAGTCGCCCCGCTCCCGGTCGACCACCCGCATCCGGCTCACCACGAACACCTCACACCGGTTGACGTGCAGCGCGTACACCTCGTCCCCGGCCCGGGCCCCCGACCAGGCGGGCAGCGAGGTGTGCACCCCGCTGAAGGCGACCGGGGGCCGGGTACCCACGTGGCCGGCCTTGCGCAGGGCGCGGCAGGTCGGCTGGGTCCACAGGACGGTGAAGGCGTCGGGCATGCGGCGATCGTAGGAGCGGGCACGGACAACGCCGGGTGCACGTTCCCTGCGCGCGCCGGGCACGTGCCCTACGCGCCCGCTCCTGCTGCCGCCCCTACGCGCCGGCCCCGGAGAGCCAGCCGTCGACGGGGACCCGGCAGGAGTTGAGGATTCCGGCCACCATCCGGTACGTCCCGACCAGCGCCAGCAGCTCCAGCAGCCGCGGCGCGGAGTAGCTGTCCGCCAGCGCCTCCCAGGTGGCCGGGGAGAGCGCGTGGCCGTCGTGCAGCTCGTCGACGGCCCGCAGCAGGACGCGGTCGGTCTCGGCCCAGTCGGGGTGGTCCGGCCCCTCCGGGACGCGGGCGATCTCAGGCCCGCTCAGCCCGGCGAGGCCGCCGAGCCGGACGTGGTGCTGCCACTCGTACGTCGAACCGGTGCGGTGTGCGGTGCGCAGAACGGCCAACTCCCGTTCGCGGGGCGGGATCGTGCCCTGGTTGAGCAGGGCGAGCAGCGGCGCCAGGCTGGTCAGCAGGTCGGGGTGGTGCCCGATGGTGGCCAGCACGTTGGGCACCGGGAAGCCCTCCAGCGGCCCGGCTCCCTCAGCCGGGAACAGCTGCCGGACGACGCCCGGCAGGCCCACGGCCAGCGCGGTGACCTCGGCGGCGACCTCGGCCCCGGCCCGCGGGGCCAGCAGCGGGGCGGGCTCGTACGCGTCCAGGAGACCCAGGAGTTCCATCTCGCCCGGGGTTCCGTCGCCGTTGAGTTCGCGGTGGACGGCGCCGATGTTGAGGACCAGCCGCTCGGGGTCGGCCAGGTCGGCGAGGCCGATCAGGTCCATCTCCCGTGCGGCGCGCAGCACCGGCACGCCCGCCCGGTGGGTGCGCTCGGCATGGTCGCGGACCCGCTCCAGGTAGTCGCGGAAGGAGCGGACCTCGGGCTTGCCGACGACCGGCCCGTGCCCGGGCACGATCGTATCGACGTCCAGGCCGAGGATGCGGTCGCAGACGGCGATCCAGTTGCCGATCGGGCCGCTGTGGATCACCGGGTGGCCGCCGATGAACAGGATGTCCCCGGTGAACAGCACACCGGTGTCGGGCAGTTGGACCAGGATGTCGCCCCGGGTGTGGGCGGGGCCGACCTCGATCAGCCGGACGGTGCGCCGCCCGACAGCCACGTCCAGCTCGCCGGTGAAGGTCCGGTTCGGCGGGGTCGGGGTGATGCCGCCGAAGTCGAAGGTCTCCCGCATCCGCTGGACGACCTTCGGCAGCCGGAGGTCACCCGGCGCGGCGACCACCGCGTGCAGGTGGTCGCCGCGCATCTCGGCCGCGGCGGCCTCGGAGGCGATGGTCACGACGTCCGGGAGGAGCTGGTTGCCCCACCAGTGGTCGCCGTCGCTGTGGCTGTTGACCAGCGTGCCGATGGTGACGTGCGGCAGGGCGCGCGCGACGGCGTCGAGCAGCTCGCGGGTCTGCGGGACGGTGAACAGGGTGTCGACGAGCAGGGCCTCGCCGCCGGAGGCGATCAGCCCGGCGTTGCTGAGGCCCCAGGAGCCGTTGGGCTGCAGGTAGGCATAGGTGTCCGGGGCGATCTCGTGCAGGCCGAGGGTGTACGGGACGGCCATGGGTGGGCCTCCTCACTGATTGGACTAGAGTACCAACATGTACTCCAGTCCATCAATGGATTCAAGTACGCTCCCCTTGTGACCTCTCCCCCCAACCGACACGACCAGCGCCGCACCGCGACCCGGGAACGACTCCTGACGGCAGCCCTGGAGCTGTTCGCCACCCAGGGGTACGCGGCAACCACCTACGACCACATCGCCGAACGCGCGGACGTGGGACGCCAGACGGCCTTCAACCACTTCCGCCGCAAGGAGGACTTCGTCACCGCCTGGGTCCAGCAGCGGCACGAGGTGCTGAACCGGCGGGACGAGGCCAGCGCATCCACCGGCGTCTCCGTCATCGATGCGCTCGCCGACGCCCTGCGCACCCTCGCGGAGCTCAACGAGCGGGAGTACGCGCTGGCCAAGGACCTGCACGACAGCGGAGTCCTCCACGCCGCCTTCGCCCTCGGCACCACGACGCCGCAGGCGTTCGTCACCGCCACCACCCGGGGAGCCGAACAGGGCGAGATCCGCCCGGAGTTCGACCCGGCGGCCGTCGCCGACCTGGTGTTCGACACCTACATCACGACCCTCGGCCGCTGGCTCGCCGCCGGCGCGGACCGCCCGCTCGCCGACGCCCTGCTGGCCAGGCTCGACATCCTCGCCACCGGCTTCACGGCCGGCTACTGACCGCACGGGCGCGGGCCCCGTCCGACGGACGGAGCCCGCGTGCGCCCGCTACCGGTACTGCCTGAACTCGCGGACGAGCGCGAGCAGGTTGATCAGAGTGCTGGCCGGAACATTGCCGAGCGAGACCAGGACCTGCCCGTTCAGGACGGTCTCCCCGGGCTGGGCGGACGGCCAGAGCAGGCCGAACTCGCGCCCCTCGGTGCGGAGTTCCACGATCAGGCCGGCGATCTGCCGACTGGTGAGGTGCCGGATCGCGGGATCGGCCGGCCGGATGGGATAGAGGGCGTTCACACGACCAGGTCCAGCTCGAACCAGACCCGCTTCCCGAGCTTCTGCGGCTCGACACCCCAGCGGTGCATGAGCCCCTCGATCAGCTGCAACCCCCGCCCCGACTCGGCGAGCAGACCGAACTTCTGATGCTTCGGCAGCTCCGAACTGCGGTCGGCGACGGTGACGCGGAGGGTGCCGCCGGAGTAGACGACCGTGACGACGGGCGAGGCCGTCAGCCCGTGCCGCCACGCGTTCACGACCAGCTCCATGAGCGCGAGTTCGGCGTCCCCGATGGCCGGGCCGGGGTACCCGGCGCGCTCCATCGCGTCGCGCAACACCTCGCGGGACACGGTGAGGGAGGGGGAGTTGAGGTTGGGGTCACACATGGGGAATCTCCCAGCGGTGTAGAGGAAGCACACCGGAACTGCCCACGGTGCGCAGCGTGTTAACACTTTAAGTGGATCCACCAGAAATTTGCAACACGCTCCGCGCATGCATCTACACTCTCCGTAGGTCACGGTCTGCGAGAAGGGCACGCCCATGGGCTTCAGGAGCGGAATCAACGAGCGGCAGCGTCGTCTTGGCGAGGAACTTCGCCGAGTTCGCGATGCCGCTGGGCTCTCAGCCGCAGAGGTGGGAGAGGCCCTCGGCGTGAAGGGGCCGAACATCAGCCACGTCGAAGCTGGCAGGATCGGCCTCACACTTGTGCGCCTGACGACCTGGCTCAATCTGTGCGGGGTGACGGACCCCGAGTACCGAGCCGGTCTCACATCCATGAGCGAGAGCACCGGGAAGGGCTGGTGGACCGAGTTCAAGCCCCATGTCGTCCCGAGCGCACTCGATCTCGCGGAGTTTGAAGCCAGTGCAACCGCCCTGGACAGCTACCAGACGCTCCTGATCCCCGGGCTCCTACAAACCAAGGCGTACAGCGAGGTGATCCACGACTACGCGGAGAAGAAGGTCGAGTTCCGCCAGCGTCGCCAGGAAATACTGACCGTCGAGAACGCTCCACCGTTCCGCACCGTGATCCATGAGGCAGCCCTGCACATGATGTACGGGGGACCGACCATCATGCGCGACCAACTGAACCATCTCATCGAAGTCAGCAGGCTGCCGCATGTGACGGTCCAGATCCTCCCGTTCGACTGCACCACCTACTCATCGACCGAGACGTCGTTCGTCCTGATGCATGGAGCTCACGCGCGCCTTGACACCGTTCTGCTGGAACAGCCACACAGCTCGTACTTCTTGGGAGACCCTGAGGACGTGGCGGCATTCCGTAGGAAGTTCGATCGAATCCGGGGCCTTGCCCTGTCTCCCCTGCACGCCGCCTCACCTTCCCCGTCAGCCACCCACCGTGATTCGCTGGGCTTGATCCAGCACGTTCGCTACAAGGTCCAGGGAAGATAGCCATGAGCCAACTCAACTGGCAGAAGTCCAGCTTCAGCGGCGACAAGGCCGACTGTGTAGAGCTCGCCTCCGAAGGTGACCGCATCTATCTCCGTGAGTCGGACGACCCCACCACCATCGTCACCACCACGCCCATCACCAAGCTCGCCGCCTGGCTCCACAGCGCCAAGACCGGCGAGTTCGACCACTTCATCGAAGCCTGACTTCCCTCCCCCGTGCCCCCGGCGCCGGGCCGGGGCACGGGGCCTCCGGGTCAGCTCACGCGTCGGGGTGTGCGGACAAGGCGAGCCAGTCAGTCCACGAGATCCCCCGGCCGAGGAAGCGCGGCTGCTCGAACGGCCAGTCGGCGGCGATCCACTGCGGCACCAGCGCGTCCAGGGCCCGCTCGACCTCGCTGCCCACCAGGTCGTCCACCACCCACCAGGCGATCTCGCCGTCGGCGCCGGCCTTCGCGGGCGGGTCGATGTAGACGCAGCCGAGCAGGGCCGTCTCCGCCTCGTCGAGCAGCGCGTAGTTGAACGACTGGTGGGCGGCGATCTCCTTCTCGTGCCGCAACAGGTCGGCCTGGTTGGCCTCGAAGGTCATGGTGGCCGCGGGCCAGCCCCAGGCCGGACCGAAGACGGTCCACAGCCGCTCGCGCGAACCCATCACGGCCGGATAGTCGAGCGGCGCGTCCGCCTCCCGGACCGGCCGCAGGTGGTGGCGCCCGCCGGGCAGCGGCACGTGGACGGGGTGGACGAAGTCATCGGGAAGCCAGCTCATGGCGCCCGACCGTAGCACCGTGCCGGCGCCCGCCCCCCTGATTTTCTCCCCACCAACCGGACGATCCCGCCGCCCCGGCGCAAGGCTCGTCTCCACACCTTCCGCATCGAGCGCCCGGCCAGGTCCCGGAACCGCTCGAAGACGCCAGCCATCTCCCCACCCACCCCCAAATCAACAACCACCTAAAGTCTCGCGCGGGAAGTCGCCTGGGCCGACTTCCCGCGCAGGGAGCAACCTCTCGGCCCCTACGCCAGGCATCCTGGGACACGGGCCGTCGTGGTAGCAGCACGCGCACGGCAGAGGCTGTACCGGACTTGCTCCAGCCGTCACACAGCGCCGGGAAGGTAGCCATGAAACAGCTCAACTGGCAGAAGTCGAGCTTCAGCGGCGAGGAGGCCAACTGCGTCGAAATCGCGTCCGCTGACGACCTCCTCTACATCCGCGAGTCCGACGACCCCACCACCATCGTCACCACCACCCCCATCACCAAGCTCGCCGCCTGGCTCCACAGCGCCAAGGCCGGCGAGTTCGACCACTTCACGGCCCTGAAAGTGCCCACCGTTGAGATCCCCCAGCACGTCCTGGAGAAGGCCGTTCGTGTCCTTGGACGGTGACCAGTGGCGCGCCCACTTCGACGGCTACCAGCACGATGCCTTCCGGTTCGAGGCCCAGCCCGCCTACACCATGCCCAAGGAGGCCGAGAACCTCGCGGCACCGGCGGGTCCACGGCTTCGTCTCCTCCGGGCGGACGATCGGCCGCGTCCGCGTGGTGCGCCGGCCCCTCACGGACTACCAGCGGTACCAGTTCGCCTGGGGCATCCCCGGCAACATCACCGCGGGGGAGGACATCCGGATCCTGGACGCCACCGAGCGGGATCTCGGGATCCCCGACCAGGACTGGTGGCTGTTCGACGGTTCCTCGGCCGTCCACCTGAACTTCCGGCCTGACGGCACCCAGATCGACCGTGAACTGGTCACCGGCGACATGCGCCAGTACCAGGAGTGGAAGGAGCTCGCCCTGGCCCACTCCGTACCGTTTCTCGAATTCCTGAACACGCTCGGGTGACACTCGACCCGGACCAGCCCGACCGACGGCCGTCTACCACCGCTTCCATCTCCGCCAACTGATCTACTCCCAGTAGCAGTTGAGCCCTAGCCCAGCCGGAGGATTCCCAGTGAGCATCTCAGGCGAAGACTTCGAGAACCTCTTCTCGACGTTCCAGCGGGAGGCGTTCCGACTGGAAACGCTTGACGACTACAGCGGGTCATCGAACGCGGCGAGCCTCCGCGCGTTCCTCGATGGTGAACCGCAGCCGGCCGACTACAACCAGGAGTGGGTGGATGAGGTCCGGGCGAACACCGCCGGCGGGAAGCGCATGTACCGGGTCCACATCCTCTCCCGTCCGCTGACCCCCTACCTCCGGTTCGAACTCGGCTGGGGATACGCCAAGAACGCCACCGCCGGGGAGGAGTTCTTCATCCTCGACACCACCGACCAGCCGAATCCGCTCGATGGTGTTCCCGACTTCTGGGCGTTCGACGAATCCACCGTCATCACCATGCGCTACAGCGACGGCGGCACGTTCCTCGACGCTGACAGGGAGTCGACCACCGAGAAGTGGCTGGGGTACCGCTACCTCGCCCTGAACCGTGCGGTGCCCTTCGCCGAGTGGTGGGCCCGGCACGGAAGCGAGTGAGAGGAACGGATCCCGAATGAGCGTTCAAGCCTTGCGGCTACCCATCGCATAGGAAGTCAGCCGAGCCGACTTCCTAGACGGGGTGCACTTCTCGACCCCGCGCCCCAGATGTCCTGGCGCGCGGGACATGACGAGTAGAGCGCAGGCTTCCACAGCCCGTCGGTGCGTGAGAAGTCGGCGGGGCCGACTTCTCACGCACACGCGGGGGCGGGGTGGGGCGGAGGGGTGGGTGTGGGG
>NZ_LFVW01000572.1:0-7495 GCF_001182915.1 Kitasatospora sp. MY 5-36 | reverse complement strand
CAGCGCGCCCCGCTCCTTGTGGGCGAGCAGCAGCTGCCGGACCGGACCGGTGTACGGCGCGGCGGCGTGCGTCCAGGGCAGCGGGGTGGGGGCGGGCCGTGCGGTGGCCAGGGCGTGCCGGCAGGCCGGGCAGAGCTGGGTGCGCTCGCTGCCGCAGCCCGCGCAGTCGGCGGGCAGCAGGACGTCCAGCAGTCCGGCCAGTGCGTGGCCGAACGGCCCCTGGGCGGACGGCGGACGGGCGGGGGAGGGGAACGGCGGCACGGCTGCTCCTGGCGGCGGCAGGTACGGAGAGTCAGCACAGAATCGGCCGTACGGGGGGCGTTGTCCAGGTATTTACCCTTACTTCACCCACGAGAGGGTAGACAGGGTGGACCAGCTTGACCGCCCGACCGCAGTATCGGGTCATACCCTCCTTATCGCCTGGGGAGGCGAAAAACCCGTGTGAGGTGTTCGATAAGGCCCAGGGGGTTTCAAACGTCCCTGGTGGGGAGGAAGTGAGGTGAGGGCCAGTCGTTTCCGCCGCTGGCGGCGGGGACGGGGGGCCGGCAGTGGATGGGCTGGTCCAGCTGGGTCTCAGTCCGGTCCGGTAGCACCCGGATCGGCGTCAGCACGAGGGATCGGAGTTCTGCGTGGACATCGTCGTCAAGGGCCGCAAGACCGAGGTGCCCAAGAGGTTCCGCGAGCACGTGGCCGAGAAGCTGGAGAAGGTCCAGAAGTTCGACGCCAAGGCCATCAGCCTCGACGTCGAGGTGTCCAAGGAACACAACCCGCGGCAGGCCGACCGCTCCGACCGGGTGGAGATCACTCTCCGCAGCCGCGGCCCCGTGATCCGGGCGGAAGCCGCCGCCGGTGACCCGTACGCGGCGCTCGACCTGGCTTCCGCGAAGCTCGACGCGCAGCTGCGCAAGTCCGCGGACCGGCGTCGGGTGCACAAGGGCGGCGCGAACGGCCGCACCCCGATCAGCGTCGCCGAGGCGACCGCGGCCCTGGCCGCGCTGCCGGAGACGACGGCGCCGGAGGGCGAGACGAACGGCGCCGTCCGCAAGACCATGATGGGATCCCTGGAAGTGGAGGGCGAAGGCCCGCTGGTGGTCCGGGAGAAGACGCACCCGGCCGCCCCCATGGCGCTGGACCAGGCGCTCTACGAGATGGAGCTGGTCGGCCACGACTTCTACCTCTTCGTGGAGAAGGACAGTGGCCTGCCGAGCGTGGTCTACCGCCGGCACGGTTACCACTACGGCGTCATCCACCTGCAGACCGACCTCGCGGCCGGCCCGGGTGGCGGGGCGGGCGGCGCGATCGGCGGGGCCGACGACGAGGACTGACCGTCCGAACAGCGATGGAGGGGTGACCCCGGCGGCCGTGGCCGCCGGGGTCACCGGCGTTCGGGGGCGGTTGGGTTCGAGCGGCGGCACGGTTCGAACAGCGGTGCGTCGAGGGTGCGGTGCGGTTCCAACGGCGGTGCGTCGAGGGCGGTCTCGCGCCCCGGACGGACGGGTCACCCGTTGCGGGGGAATCGGCATCGGAGCGTGACCGGGGCGGCGCCGGGGCGTGGAATGATTGGCGCACGACGACCCGCGAAGGGGGAGGAGCGGATGGGGGATCACTTCGGGCTGGGGCCCGGGGTCGGGCCAGGGCTGCCGTTGGGGGCGGAGGATGAGCCCGCGTACGAGCCGCACCGGGGTGAACCGATCCGCGTGTTGGTGGTGGACGACCACGCGCTGTTCCGTCGGGGGCTGGAGATCGTCCTCGCGGAGGAGCCGGACATCAAGGTCGTCGGCGAGGCGGGGGACGGCGCCGAGGCCGTGCTGAAGGCCGCCGACCTGCTGCCCGACATCATCCTCATGGACGTCCGGATGCCGCGCCGCAGCGGGATCGAGGCCTGCACGGCGATCAAGGACGTGGCACCGAGCACCAAGATCATCATGCTGACGATAAGCGACGAGGAGGCCGACCTCTACGAGGCGATCAAGGCGGGGGCCACCGGCTACCTGCTCAAGGAGATCTCCACCGACGAGGTCGCCACCGCGATCCGCGCGGTCGCCGACGGGCAGTCGCAGATCAGCCCCTCGATGGCGTCCAAGCTGCTCACCGAGTTCAAGTCGATGATCCAGCGCCGCTCCGACGACCGGGACCTGGTGCCCGCGCCCCGGCTCACCGACCGGGAGCTGGAGGTGCTCAAGCTGGTGGCGACCGGGATGAACAACCGGGAGATCGCCAAGGAGCTGTTCATCAGCGAGAACACCGTGAAGAACCACGTGCGCAACATCCTGGAGAAGCTCCAGCTGCACTCGCGGATGGAGGCGGTGGTGTACGCGATGCGGGAGAAGATCCTCGAAATAGGGTGAGCCGGGCGGGACTTAGCGGTCCGCCAGCAGCTTCTCCAGGGTCGGGCGCAGCCGCTCGTCGTGCAGCGTCCCGACCCGCACCCCGTCGCAGCCGACCCAGTCGGCCGCCTCGCGCAGCGCCGTCGCCAGCGCCTCGACGTGCCGGGCGCCCCGCCCCGGACCGTCCAGGGAGACCTGCCGGGCGACCAGGGTGCGCCCCTCGCGGGCCGGGTCGACCCGGCCGACCAGCCGGCCGCCGGCCAGCAGCGGCATCGCGAAGTAGCCGTGCACCCGCTTGTGCTTGGGCGTGTAGGCCTCCAGCCGGTGCGTCATGCCGAAGATCCGCTCGGTGCGGGCGCGGTCCCAGACCAGCGAGTCGAACGGCGAGAGCAGCGTGGTGCGGTGGCGCCCGCGCGGGGCGGTGGCGAGGGCGGCCGGGTCGGCCCAGGCCGGGGCCGGGGCGCCGTCCGGGCCCCAGCCGGCCACCTCGACCGGGACGAGCCCGCAGTCGGCGAGCACCGGGTCCAACTGCTCGGCGCGCAGCCGGTGGTAGTCCAGCAGGTCGGCCCGGGTGGCCACGCCGAGCGCGGCGCCGGCCTGGGCGACCAGGGTGCGCACGCACTCCCCGTCCGACCGGTCCTGCTCCAACAGGGCTTCGGGGATGGCCTGTTCGGCCAGTGCGTAGACCCGCTTCCAGCTCCGGCGCTCGGTGCAGACCACGTCGCCGAAGGCCAGCGCCCGCTCGACCGCGATCTTGGTGTCGGACCAGTCCCACCACTCGGCGGTCT
Organism: Kitasatospora sp. MY 5-36; assembly: GCF_001182915.1. Lineage (NCBI taxonomy): Bacteria > Bacillati > Actinomycetota > Actinomycetes > Kitasatosporales > Streptomycetaceae > Kitasatospora > Kitasatospora sp. MY 5-36. Next base: position 4,380 of record NZ_LFVW01000572.1, on the reverse strand, counting down.
TCTTGGCGCCGCCCAGCTCGGTGGAGGTCAACGGCCCCTCGGCCCGCAGCTTGTCCAGCACGGCGCGGTAGGTCTCGGGCGGGACCTGGTGGCCCCAGAGGTGGCCGCGGTCGCGGTAGCGGCGGCGCCGGAAGGCGAACAGCGGCCACTCCTCGACCGGCAGGAGGCAGGCCGCGTGCGACCAGTACTCGAAGCTCGTGCCGCCGCCCCAGTACGCCGCCTCGACGGCCGGGCGGCCGACCGCGCCGAGGCGGGCGTACGGCACCAGCTCGTGCGAGCGGGCGAGCACCGAGATGGTGTCCAGCTGGACGGCGCCCAGGTGCCGCAGCACCCCGCGCACCCCGCCGCGGCGGTCCGGCGCGCCCAGCAGGCCCTGGGCGCGCAGGGCGATCCGGCGGGCGTCGTCCGCGCTGAGGACGGCGGCGGGGGCGGGGCGGGCGGCAGCGGCGGTCATGCCGGGGAGCGTAGTCCGGGGCACCGACAGCGCGGGCCCGGGTCGGGGCGGAGGGCTCAGGCCAGGTCGGAGGGCAACAGGGAGGCGATCCAGGAGTCGTGGAAGGCGCCGCGCTGCTCGGCGTACGAGCGCAGGGTGCCCTCGAAGCGGTAGCCGGCCTTCTCGGCGACCGCGCGGGAGCCGTCGTTGCCGACGTAGGCCAGCCACTCCAGGCGGCGCAGGCCCAGCTCGCGCAGGCCGTAGTGGGAGACGGCGCGCGCGGCCTCGGTGGTGTAGCCGCGGCCGCGGAACTCCTTCACGGCCCACCATCCGATCTCGGCGCAGCCCGGGTCCTGGGGGCGCAGGACGAGCCCCTGGGAGCCGACCAGGGTGCCGGACTCGCGCTCGAACACGCACCAGATCAGGTTCGCCCCGGTGCGCCGGCCCTCGATGGCGAGATCGCGTACGAAGAACTCGGCGTCCTCGCGGCGGTAGGGCGACGGGACGACCGTCCAGCGCTGGATCTCCGGATCCTGGCAGGCGGCGTAGACCGCGTCGATGTCCGACTCCTGCGGGGGGCGCAGGACCAGTCGGTCGGTGGTGAGGGCGGGAAGTTCGGCGCGAAGTTCGTCCATGAACGGATTATTCCGCCAGGGGAGGAAGGCGGGCATCCGATTATTCGCCCGCCTTGGCGTCCAACTCCACGACCCGCCGACCGTTTTGTCCCGGTGGACGGTGCTATCGGGCCATGTGCTCGCCAGGGTGACACGGGAATACCGTGCTGACGCACCTCCCGGGGGGTTGGACTCCTCGCATACGATGGCCCGTGCGGTGGGGTGGACCCGCCGTGCAGTCGTCCAGTGCCAATACAGGCAAGGAGCCCGCTCATCGTGTCCGTCTTCGACAAGATCCTGCGCGCCGGCGAGGGCAAGATCCTTCGCAAGCTGCAGCGGATTGCCGCCCAGGTCAACTCCATCGAAGAGGACTTCGTCAACCTCACCGACGCCGAGCTGCGCGCACTGACCGACGAGTACAAGCAGCGGCTCGCGGACGGCGAGACCCTGGACGACATCCTCCCCGAGGCGTTCGCCACCGTCCGTGAGGCCGCCAAGCGCGTGCTCGGCCAGCGGCACTACGACGTCCAGCTCATGGGCGGCGCCGCGCTGCACCACGGGTACGTCGCCGAGATGCGCACCGGTGAGGGCAAGACCCTCGTCGGCACGCTGCCCGCGTACCTGAACGCGCTGACGGGCAAGGGCGTCCACCTGATCACCGTCAACGACTACCTCGCCGAGCGCGACTCGGAGTGGATGGGCCGGGTGCACCGCTTCCTCGGCCTCGAAGTCGGCGTGATCCTGGCCAACATGACGCCCGCCGAGCGCAAGCGCCAGTACGGGATGGACATCACGTACGGCACGAACAACGAGTTCGGCTTCGACTACCTGCGCGACAACATGGCCTGGTCGCAGGACGAACTCGTCCAGCGCGGCCACTACTTCGCGGTCGTCGACGAGGTCGACTCGATCCTGATCGACGAGGCTCGTACCCCGCTGATCATCTCCGGCCCGGCCGACCAGGCGACCAAGTGGTACGCCGACTTCTCCAAGCTGGTGCTGCGCCTGAAGATCGACCGGGACTACGAGGTCGACGAGAAGAAGCGCACGGTCGGCATCCTGGAGGAGGGCGTCAGCCGGGTCGAGGACTACCTGGGCATCGACAACCTCTACGAGTCGGTGAACACCCCGCTGGTCGGCTTCCTGAACAACGCCATCAAGGCGAAGGAGCTGTACAAGCGGGACAAGGACTACGTCGTGATGAACGGCGAGGTCATGATCGTCGACGAGCACACGGGCCGCATCCTGGCCGGCCGCCGCTACAACGAGGGCATGCACCAGGCGATCGAGGCCAAGGAGGGGGTGGAGGTCCAGAACGAGAACCAGACCCTGGCCACCATCACCCTGCAGAACTTCTTCCGCCTGTACGACAAGCTCGCGGGCATGACCGGTACCGGCACCACCGAGGCCGCCGAGTTCCACCAGATCTACAAGCTCGGCGTGGTGCCGATCCCGACCAACAAGACGCCGCTGCGCATCGACCAGCCCGACCTGATCTACAAGTCGGAGCCGGCCAAGTTCGCCGCCGTGGTCGAGGACATCGCCGAGAAGCACGAGAAGGGCCAGCCGGTGCTGGTCGGCACCGTGTCGGTCGAGAAGTCCGAGTACCTGTCGCAGGAGCTGCGCAAGCGCGGCATCCCGCACGAGGTGCTGAACGCCAAGCACCACGAGCGCGAGGCGCAGATCGTCGCGCAGGCCGGCCGCAAGGGCGCCGTCACCGTCGCCACCAACATGGCCGGCCGCGGCACCGACATCATGCTGGGCGGCAACTCCGACCACCTCGCGGCGGCCGAGCTGGCGCAGCGCGGGCTCACCCCGACGGACACCCCGGAGGAGTACGAGGCCGCCTTCCCGGCCGCGCTGGAGAAGGCCAAGGCCTCGGTGAAGGCCGAGCAGGACGAGGTCAAGGAGGCCGGCGGCCTCTACGTCCTCGGCACCGAGCGGCACGAGTCCCGCCGGATCGACAACCAGCTGCGCGGCCGCTCCGGCCGTCAGGGCGACCCGGGCGAGTCCCGCTTCTACCTGTCGCTGGGCGACGACCTGATGCGCCTGTTCAAGGCCGGCATGGTCGAGCGCGTGCTCTCGATGGCCAATGTCCCCGAGGACGTGCCGATCGAGTCCAAGATGGTCACCCGCGCCATCGCCTCCGCGCAGACCCAGGTCGAGCAGCAGAACTTCGAGATCCGCAAGAACGTCCTCAAGTACGACGAGGTGCTCAACCGCCAGCGCGAGGTCATCTACGGCGAGCGCCGCCGGGTGCTGGAGGGCGAGGACCTCCAGGAGCAGGTCGGCCACTTCATGGACGACACCGTCGAGGCGTACGTCCGCGCGGCCACCGGCGAGGGCTTCGAGGACGACTGGGACCTGGACAAGCTCTGGACCGCGCTCAAGCAGCTCTACCCGGTCACCCTGGACCTGGAGGAGCTGGAGGAGGAGGCCGGCGGTCCGGCCGGGCTGACCCCCGAGTTCCTGATCAAGTCCGTCCAGGAGGACATCCAGGGCCAGTACGGCGCCCGCGAGGACCAGCTGGGCGCGGAGATCATGCGCGAGCTGGAGCGCCGGGTCGTGCTGTCGGTGCTGGACCGCCGCTGGCGCGAGCACCTCTACGAGATGGACTACCTCCAGGAGGGCATCGGCCTGCGGGCCATGGCGCAGCGCGACCCGCTGGTCGAGTACCAGCGCGAGGGCTTCGACATGTTCACCGCGATGATGGAGGGCATCAAGGAGGAGTCCGTCGGCTACCTGTTCAACCTGGAGGTCCAGGTCGAGCAGCAGGTCGAGGAGGTCCCGGTCGAGGACGCCCAGGTGGCGCTCGACAAGCTGGAGAAGGACGCCGCCCGCCCGGAGATCAAGGCCAAGGGCCTGGAGGCCCCGAAGCCGCAGCGGCTGCACTACACGGCCCCCTCGGACGAGGTCGGCGGCGGTGTCATCGAGGGCGACTTCGACGACCTCGCGCCGGAGGACGAGGGCGACGGGATGACCCGCGCCGAGCGCCGCAAGGCCGCCAAGTCGGCCAAGGGCCGCCGCCGCAAGGGCTGAGCCGGCCGCCGGCCACCAGCCAGGACGCCACGCAGGGCGCCGTTCCCGGACCGGGACGGCGCCCTGCGCCGTTCCGTACCGCCGGGCGTGTGGTCCGTACCGGCGGGTGTGCGGCGGGGCGCTCACCGGGCCTCCACGGCGGTGCACTGCCACTGCCCGGCCGGGCCGCGCTGCTCCAGCCGGAAGGCCACCATGTGGTGGCGCCGGCCGAGGTCGACCCGCACGCAGGCCTCGACCGCGTCGGGTGAGGGCGAGCGGTCGTGCACCGGGCCGAGCCGGGGCCGGTCGGCGGGG
>NZ_LFVW01000571.1:0-7534 GCF_001182915.1 Kitasatospora sp. MY 5-36 | reverse complement strand
CGCGCCCCCGGCGCCGCCGAGGTCGCCGTCACCGCCACCGGCGCCGCGAAGGCCGTCCTGCCGCTGACCGTGCTCGGCCCGGCGGTACGCGTCAGCGCCGGCAGCGCGCCGATCGCCCTCGAAGGCGCCGGTGCCACCGCCCGCCTCACCGTCACCGGCTACGACGCGCTCGGCCACACCGCACCCGTCGAGGCCGCCGACGTCAAGGTCACCGGCGGCGAGGGCGTGGTCGAGACGAGCGCCGCCCCCGACGGCACCATCGCCCTCAAGGCCCTGGCCGACGGGAAGTCCGCCACCCTCAAACTGACCGTCGGCACCCTGGAGAGCGCCGTCGCCGTCACCGTCGGCATGACCGAGAAGCCGTTCGCCGACTTCTCCGACGCCGCCGCCTGGAAGTCCGGCAACGACCGCGCCCCCGGCGGCTCGACGGCCCCCGCCCCCGGCCCCGACGGCACCCACGGCCTGCGCCTGGCCTACGACTTCACCCACTCCACCGGCACCCGCGGCCAGTACGCCATCGCCCCCGAGGGCATCGTGCTGCCCGGCCAGCCCCGCTCCATCACGATGTGGATCGAGGGCGACGGCAACGGCGCCTGGCCGCGCGTCCAGTACCGCACCGCCGCCGGCGTCACCGCCAACCTCGACGCCCCGATGGTCACCTGGACCGGCTGGCGCAAGGTCGAGTTCCCCGTCCCCGCCGGCGTCCAGTACCCGCTCACCTTCCAGCGCTTCCGCCTGATGGAGACCAGCGCCGCCCGCTCCTACACCGGCGCCCTCACCCTCGCCGACCTGCGCGTCAAGGTCGCCCCCGACGTCGAACTGCCCGTCCAGCCCAAGGTCACCGATCCCGTCGTGCTCACCCACGGCACCGTCGACGGCCGCCCGCTGCGCGTCGCCGTCATGTCCGACGCCCAGTTCATCGCCCGCAGCCCCGACAGCGACATCGTCCAGGCCGCCCGCCGCACCCTGCGCGACATCGCCGCCGCCAAGCCCGAACTCCTCGTCATCGACGGCGACTTCGTCGACGAGGCCGCCCCCGCCGACTTCGCCCTCGCCCGCACGCTCCTCGACGAGTTCGACCAGCTCACCGGCCACACCGTCCCCTGGCACTACGTGCCCGGCAACCACGAGGTCATGGGCCCCGGCACCATCGACAACTTCAAGGCCGCCTTCGGCGACACCACCCAGGTCTTCGACGTCAAGGGCACCCGCTTCGTCACCCTCAACAGCTCGCTCGGCACCCTGCGCGGCAGCGGCTTCGACCAGATCGCCACCCTGCGCACCGCCCTCGACGGCGCCGCCCAGGACCCGTCCGTCACCGGCCTGCTGCTCTTCGAACACCACCCCACCCGCGACCCGCTGCCCGACCAGGGCAGCCAGCTCGGCGACCGCAAGGAGGCCGCCCTCGTCGAGCAGTGGCTCGCCGACTTCCGCACCAAGGGCAAGTCCGCCGCCATGGTCACCGGCCACGTCGGCGCCTTCCACGCCCAGAGCATCGACGGCGTCCCGCACCTGATCAACGGCAACTCCGGCAAGGGCCCCGCCGCCGAACCCGACCGCGGCGGCTTCACCGGCTGGACGATGCTCGGCGTCAACCCCGCCGCCGGCCGCGTCACCGACCCCTACGCCGTCGCCGACGACACCTCCGCCTGGCTGCGCGCCGAGGTCCGCGCCCGCGCCGACACCGTCGACCTCCAGGCCCCCACCGCCCTCGGCCTGCTCGAAACCGCCCCCGTCCACGCCACCTTCACCCAGGACGGCGAGCGCACCGTGCCCGTCGCCTGGCCCGTCACCGCCCAGTGGGGCGGCACCGCCGTACACATCGGCACCGCCGCGAGCGCCCCGCGCACCGCCGTCGCCGCCTACGACCCGGCCACCGCCACCCTGACCGGGCTGCGCCCCGGCAGCGGGACGCTGAGCGTCACCGTCGGCGGGGTGAAGGCCGAACAGCCGCTCACCGTCGGCGCGTTGCCCGCCTGCACCACCACCGTGCGCGGCCGGCACTCCTCGCTCGCCGTCACCTCGGGCGTCACCTGCCTCCAGGGCGCCACCGTCGACGGCCCGGTCCTGGTGCAGCCCGGAGCCTCCCTGGTCGCGCTGGACTCCGTCCTGTCCGGCCCGCTCTCCGCCCGCGGCGCGAACACCCTGGTGCTGAGCGACACCACCGTGAACGGCCCGGTCGCCGTCAGCGGCACCACCGGCACCACGGCGATCCTGCGCGCCACCCTGTCCGGCCCGCTCCACCTCGCGCTCAACCGGGGCGCCACCCTGCTGGCCGGCACCACCGTGCGCGGCCCGCTGGACTGCTCCGGCAACACCCCGGCCCCGGTGAACGGCGGCCTCGCCAACACCGTGAGCGGCCCGAAGGGCGGCCAGTGCGCGAAGCTGTGACCGACCGCCGGTGACACGCCGCCAGTGACCCACCGCAGGCCCGGACCGTGACGCACGGTCCGGGCCTGCGGTGCCGTGTCCTACGTGGCCCGGTGGCTCTTGACGAGGTCCTGCACGGACGTGGGAACGGGGGTGCCCGGCGGGACGTGCTTGTCGGGGACGGGATCGCCGTACGTCTGGCGCACGGTGAGGGTGCCGCCCCAGGCGTGGGGGTAGTCCAAGTCCCGCTGGGTCTCGTGTTCGGGCCCCTCGGGGTGGGTCGCGATCTTGGCGTGGACGGTCGTCTCCTTCTCGTCGAGGTCGACGGAGAGGACCCCGATGGTGGGGTGATTCTGCCCGTCCGTGTTCAGGTCGGTGTCGTCGATGGGGCGCAGCTCGCTCCAGCGATTGGGGATGACCTGGTCGCTCAGCGCGTGGAAGGTCTTCGCGCGCAGGGAGGGGTCGACCTTCCTGGCGACGCCGTTGACGACGACGGAGCGGTAGTCGAGGGAGGTGCTGATGGCCGCGCGGCCGACGACGAGGCCGTCGACGACGGTGGCGGCCACGCTGACGGACACGCCGTCATCGCTCCACAGGTGCTTCAGCGAGACCGGGAGCCAGTCCGGGTAGTAGATGGACCCGTGCAGGTAGAGGAGCCTCCTGCCGTCTTCCTCGTGGTAGGCGTAGACCATGGGGACGCATCGGGGCCTGATCGTCAACCGGTCGCCCGGGGTGCTGATCTCGAGGTGGGCGACGGTGCAGACGAAGCCCGCCTGGAGGACGGGGACCCAGTCCTTCGGGTCGGTGCTCACCTGCGTCCTCTTGCCGAACGCCGCGGCGTCCGACGACCCTGTGACGGTGCCCGGTTCCTGGGACATGGCGGACATGGCGGTTCCTTCACGACGGGGGAGGGGAGGGGCCCGGCTCCGCGGGTGACGGGAGCGGGCCCGGGACACGGGTCATGCCTACGGCACGGCGGGCGCCCGACGGGCCCCAACGTGCGCGCGGCGGTGGCGGATCACCCCGCCAGAGCAACGACCCCGCCGGCCGCGACCGCGGGACGCCGGGACGTTCCGATGCGCCATCCGGCCGTCCGCCGTTGGGACGGGAGCGCCCCGCGGCCGTGGCCGGCGGCTTCGGCCGGTCGGCTGACGGGGGCCGGTCGAGGCGGCCGGAAGAACGTTTCGGCTTTTCCGATCGATTGCGGGAGGGGTAATTCCTCATACCGGCAAGGGGATTCACGGACCGGTGACGCCCATGCGTGTCCGGTCGGCGGCGGGCCGGGGCGCAACCATACTCGTGGACGCCGAGACCGGAGAGGCGATCCGAAAGGGGACGCCTCCGCGGCGGATGCGAAAGGGAGAGTCATGCCGGACAACGACGAGTACCCGAAGCCCCTCAAAGATTTCCTCGACAGGATCGACGACTGGTACCGCACCAATCACGAGGGCTTCAAGACCCTGTTCGACGCGACGATCGCCAACGTGGTGAAGTGTCCGGCCGACCCGACCGATCCCGATGGAAAGAAGGTGTACTACGACTGGCAGGGGAAGGGCATCGAGGATCTGAAGAAGTTCTTCGCGGAGTGGTACACCAACTGGACCACGACGAAGCCCAACGACGGCCTGGACTACATCGAGAAGTTCAGCTGGCTCACCTACGAGAACGACTACGGGATGGTCTTCGTGACCTGCGGTCCCGGCCTGGAGATGACCAAGGACTTCACCGACCTGCAGGGCGACCAGATGGACGACGAGGGGGAGGGCGGCCAGGAACTCATCAACCTCTGGCGCGCTGAACTCGGCACGAGGATGGAGGAGTTCGAGCCGGGCCCCTGGGGGACCTTCAACCAGTTCTTCATCCGGGAGCTGCGGGACCCGTCGGTGCGGCCGATCGACGCTCCGGACGACAACAGCGTGGTGGTCGCCCCGACCGACTGCGTCATCAACATGATCGTCGACGACCTGGCCGAGGAGACGCCGATCCCGGTCAAGACGGTCACCATGAACGTCAAGCAACTGCTCGCCGGTTCCAAGTACTACAAGAAGTTCGTCCCCAAAGAGGAGGACGGAAAGACGGTGCCCGGGGGCACCGCCGTGTCGTGCATCCTGATGCCCGACACCTACCACTGGTACCACGCGCCGGTGGATGGTCATGTCGTGGAGTCCCACGACGACGTCCACGGGATCTACTACGGGATGCGGGACTTCCCCGAACTCCTCAACAAGGGGAACGTCGGCTACGGATTCGACTACGAGATGTTCGACACCTTCCGCCGCGGATACCTCGTCTTCAAGACGACGTTCATCGATCCCCAGATGCGGAAGCACGACACGTACGTGGCGATGGTGACGGTCGGCCTCAACTCGATCGGCTCCGTGCAGTACGAAGCGGAGTTCAAGAACCCCCAGAATCCCGTCCGGGTGAAGAAGGGGCAGAAGATCGGGAACTTCCAGTACGGCGGCTCCCTGAACATCCTGCTGTTCGAGCACGGCCGCTTCCCGGCCCTGCAACTGCACATGGGTCAGCGCATCGGAACCCTCGAGGCCCCGGAGCGGACGAAGGGCCTCTTCAGCCACCCCCACCACGCGCAGTCCCGCCGGGGCATCCCGTTCGCCCGGTGACCCCGCCGATCCCGTCGACCCCCTCGATTCCGTTGACCCGCTTCCGAACGAAGGACTGAACCATGGACCCGGACGATCTCGTCACGTCGATCCCGGCGAACCTCCTCGACACCAAGAGCCTCGAGCTGGGGATCCGCTCCTACGCGGGGCGCGTACAGCTCGACGGCACGGGCACCGCGAAGAACAACCTCTTCTACTGGTTCTTCGAGAGCCAGACCTGCAGCCCCCACGTGCCCGTCGCCGACCAGCAGGACCTGATCAGCGCCACACCGCTGGTGATCTGGCTCAACGGAGGCCCCGGCGCCTCCTCGCTGATCGGGCTCTTCCTGGAGAACGGCCCGCTGACCATCACCGAGGACACCGTCGGGACCGTGTCGCTGACCACCACCAGCTGGAACCAGGAGGCGCACCTCCTCTACTGGGACCAGCCCCTGGGCGCCGGGTACAGCCACTCCGACGATCCCAAGCACGACGAGTACGTCGAGGACGAGGCCGAACTCGGCCACATGTTCTGGCAGGCGCTCCAGAAGTTCTTCCAGCTGCACCCCGAGTACGCGCAGTGCCCGCTGTACGTCTGCGGCGAGAGCTACGCCGGCAAGTACGTGCCGGCGATCGCCCTGGAGATCGACAAGCAGAACGGGCGGAAGGCGGGACAGCACATCGACCTGCGCGGGATCGCGGTGGGCAACGGCTGGATCACCCCCGAGCTCTCGCTGGGCCTCATGATCGACTACGTCTACACCACCGGATTCATCGGCCTCGGCCAGCGCGAGGAACTGCTCCGGGACTACGCGAAGGTCCAGGCCGAGATCAAGGAAGGCAGCATGGTCCAGGCCACCAAGGACGGCAACGCCCTGGTGGACAAGACCCTGGCCTACGGCGGGAAGTTCGACATCTACGACGTCCGGGGGTGGAAGGGCCTGCCCTGGGAGACGCTGAAGGCGTACCTGAACACCGATCCCGTCAGGAAGGCCCTGCACGTGCCGCTCGGGCTCGAGTGGACGTGCGAGGACAACAGCGGCCCGGTGGCCGATGCCCTGGTGGAGGACAACATGGCGGACGCGTCCGACAAGTACGGCGCGCTCATCGACAAGAGCGACGGGGGCATCAAGCGCTACAAGGTGCTGCTCTACACCGGGAACTTCGACACCGCCTGCGGCTTCCGGAGCACCGAGGAGATCCTCGACAGGCTCATGCGGGACCGCGACCCGGAGTGGCACGGCGCGCCCCGTCTGATCTGGCAGCAGCCGCCGGGCGACCCCAAGGGCTTCGTTCGCCAGCGCGGCAACCTGACGCAGGTGTCCATCCCCGACTCCGGTCACGAGGTGCCGGCGTACCAGCCGGAGATCTGTCGGGAGATGCTCTACAACTGGCTCTTCGAGCGCCCCTTCCACGGGCACGACCCGAAGGGGCCGCTCGTGTAGCGGACCGGCGACGGCGCCGGGGAGTTGATCGGACGGCGGGGCGGCACTGCGGTGCCGCCCCGCCGTTTGTGGTGCCGTACGCGCGGGGTGGTGATGGCCCGAGCTGAACATCATTCATATGATGGCAAGTCAGTAACTATCAGCCGGTGCCACGATCCTCGGAGGGCGTCCCGGACCAGGGCGCGCCCAGGGGACCGGGCCGGCCCCCGGATCCGCTCCGGCCCCCTCGGGCTCGATTCAGGGAGAAGCATTGCGCGGCACCGTGCTCGCCGACCGCTACCGGCTGGTGGACTGGCTCGGCGGCGGGTCGATGGGCGACGTGTGGCTCGCCGAGGACGAGGTCCTGGGCCGCCGGGTGGCGGTCAAGGTGGTGAAGCCGGCCCTGCTGGACGAGCCCGGCTTCGCCGAGCGCTTCCACACCGAGGCCCGCGTCATGGCCCGGCTGCGGCACCCGGGCATCGTCGGCGTGTACGACTACGGGCACAGCGGCGGCGACGGGGCCAGCGGCGACGGGCACGGCGGTGCGTACGGTGCCGGGACCGGTCGGCGCCCGGTCGGCTACCTGGTGATGGAGCTGATCGACGGTCAGCCGCTGAGCGCCGTCCTGGAGCGGCGCGGAGCCCTGCCGGTGGCCGAGGCGCTGCGGCTGGCTCTCCAGGTGCTGGAGGCGCTGGAGGCCGCGCACGCGTCCGGGGTGGTCCACCAGGACATCAAACCCGCCAACCTGATGGTCAACGGCGACCGGACGGTGATCGCGGACTTCGGCATCGCCGGCCCCGCCTGCGACCCCCGGTTCACCGTACCCGGGGTGGTGCTGGGCACCGCCGCCTACCAGGCACCGGAACAGGCCTCCACCGGGACGGTCACCGCCTCGGCGGACCTCTACGCGCTCGGCGTGGTCCTCTACGAGTGCCTCGCCGGGAGGCTCCCGTACGACGGGGAGACCGCCCTCGAACTGATCCTCAAGCACCTGACGGAGCCCGTGCCGCCGCTGCCCGGGGACGTGCCCGCGCCGGTGCGGGCGGTGGTCGAGCGGGCGATGGCCAAGGACCCCGGCGAGCGCTGGCCCGACGCGGCGACGATGGCCGCGGCGCTGCGCCAGGCCCTCGCGGCGGG
>NZ_LFVW01000570.1:0-7536 GCF_001182915.1 Kitasatospora sp. MY 5-36 | reverse complement strand
CGAGGCGGCGCAGGTCGGAGCCGTCGAGGCCGCCGAGCGGGCCGGTGAGCAGGGCGTGCGCCAGGTCGGTGGTGAGCGGGTCGGGGGCGTCCGGGTCGCCCTGCTTGTCGCGGGCGGCCTGTTCGGCGCAGACCCGCAGGGCGAGCAGCAGCTGGGCGACGGCCGGCTCCTCGCGCAGCGGCAGGTCGTCGCCGTCGATCTCCAGCGGGACGCCGGCCGCGCCGAGGGCCCGCCGTACGCCGGGGATGGAGCGGGCGCCGGCCCGGACGAGCACGGCCATCTCGCCCCAGGGCACGCCGTCCTCCAGGTGGGCGCGGCGCAGCAGGTCGGCGATCGAGTCGAGTTCGGCGCCGGGGGTCGGGTAGGTGTAGACCTCGACCCTGCCGCCTTCGCGGGAGGGCAGCAGGGCGCGGTGCTGGGCGAGCTTGTCGGCGGGCAGCCGGCCCATCGGCATCCGGCGGGCGACTTCCCGGGAGGCGGCGAGCAGCAGGGCGCCGGAGCGGCGGGAGACCCGCAGCACCTTGACCTCGGCGGGGCTGCCGTCGGCCTGTCGGAAGGTCTGGGGGAAGTCGAGGATGCCGTTGATGTCGGCGCCGCGGAAGGCGTAGATCGACTGGTCCGGGTCGCCGACCGCGACGAGGTCGCGTCCGCCGCCGGCGAGCCGGCGCAGCAGCCGGACCTGGGAGGGGTCGGTGTCCTGGTACTCGTCGACGAAGACGACGTCGTAGCGCCGCCGCAGCTGCTCGGCGACGTCGGGGCGCTCGGCGAGCAGCACGGCGCGGTGGACGAGTTCGGCGTAGTCGAGGACGCCGCGCAGGTCGAGCACGTCGAGGTAGTCGGCGAGGAAGTGCGCGGCGGCGGCCCAGTCGGGGCGCTGGACGCCTTGGGCGAAGCGCTCGAGTTCGGCCTCGCCGAGGCCGAGTTCGCGGCTGCGGGCGAGGACGGCGCGGACCTCGTCGGCGAAGCCGCGGGTGGTCAGGCAGGCCCGCAGGTCCAGCGGCCAGGCGATCCGGCCGAGGCCGAGCTTGGCGTCCTCGGCGCCGCCGGCCAGCAGTTCGCGGACCATGACGTCCTGTTCGGGGCCGGAGAGCAGCCGCAGCGGCTCGGCGTAGTCCTCCGGGTCCTGGTGGGCGCGCAGCAGGGCGTAGCAGTAGGAGTGGAAGGTGGTGGCCTGGGGGGCGGCGGCGGTGCCGCCGAGCCGTCCGGACATCCGGTCGCGCAGTTCCGTCGCGGCCTTGCGGCTGAAGGTGAGGACGAGGATCCGCTCGGGGTCGGTGCCGTCCTCGATCCGCCGGGCGACCGCCTCGACCAGGGTGGTGGTCTTGCCGGTGCCCGGCCCGGCCAGCACCAGCAGCGGCCCGCCGGGGTGCTCGACCACGGCGCGCTGGTAGGCGTCCAGCACGGGTGGGTCGGGCTGGACGAGCGGGCTGCGCACGAGCCGGTACGGGGAGGTCACGAACGGGTCCTGGGGTCGAACAGGGGGCATGGCGGGGCGGGCCCGCGTCGGACCCGCCCGTATCGAGCCTACGGTCCCGCGCTGTCAGTCCGGTCCGTGCGGCGGCCGTCGGTCAAGCCCCCCTAGGGAATCGGCCGACCGTCCCAGCGGGCCCGCTTGAGGTCGACCCGGGGCGGGTCGGCGAGTTCGCGCAGCGGGGTGCCCTCCTCGCCGTAGTGGTCGAGGGCGCGGTGCTCGTGCCCGGGCAGCAGCCGGCCGTCCGCGCGGACGACCCGCCACCAGGGCACCGGGCCGCCGTACAGGGCCATCACCCGGCCGACCTGTCGGGGGCCGCCCTGGCCGAGGTACTCGGCGACGTCGCCGTAGGTCATCACCCGGCCGGGTGGAATCCGCTCGGTCAGGTCGAGCACCAGTTCGGCGAACGGCGGCAGGGCGTCCGGAGGGCCGTCGTGTGTTGCGTCCGTCACCTGCGGCATTCTTCCCTACGGGGGCGCGCCCGCGGCCCCGTCCGTACGATCCGCCGCGCCCGATCCGCCCCCTGTCCCGCACGGGGCGCCGGGGCATGCCACCATCTTCCGGGGCGGTGAGTGGTGATACGAGGACAAGACCAGATGACCGGGACGGCTGACGTGGGCGTGGACAAGGACTCCGACGAGTCCGCTGCCGCCGTGCCGTCGGCGCCCGGGAGCGGGGGCGAGGGCCGGCCCGAACCCGGGCCGACGCCGGAAGTCTCCCTGATCAAGGACCGGACGATCAAGACCCCCGCACCCGCGAAGACCCCCGAGCAGCCCGGCCCGCCCCCGGCCGAGACCACCGGCGCCCCGGCGCCCGCGGCCCCCGCCGCCCCGCCCGGGGAGCCCGAGCCGCCGGACGAGGCCCCGCACCTGGACGTCGACGAGCCGCTGCTCGCCGCCCGCGCGCACCGCCCGTCCGACCTGATCCGCTTCCTGGCCGGCGTCCTCGGGATCGTCGCCGTCTTCGTGCTGGCCGGCATCGCCACCTCGACCACCACCGGCATCGAGCAGGACATCGCCTCCAACGCACCGCACTTCTCCGCGGTGTTCTCCACCATCACCGGCCTGCTCTCCAGCGTCGCGGTGCTCGCCGTGCCGCTGGCCTTCGCGGTCGAGCGGCTGATCAAACGCGACGGCCTGCGGGTCGCCGACGGCGTGCTCGCCTCGGTGCTGGCGTACGGCGTCTCGCTCGGCATCGACTGGTGGGTGGCCGAAGGCGCCTCCGACCACATCCGGGACGCGCTGACCCAGCTGCCGCTGGACAGCACCGGCACCCTCACCGACCCGGTGCACGGCTACCTCGCCCCGGTGATCGCCTACATGACCGCCGTCGGCATGTCGAGCAGACCGCGCTGGCGGGTCGCGCTGTGGGTGGTGGTGGTCTTCAGCGGGGTCACCGAGCTGCTCGGCGGCTACACCACCCCGCTGTCGCTGCTGCTCACCGTGCTGACCGGCTGGTCCGTCGCGTACGGCACGCTGTACGCGATCGGCTCGCCCAACATCCGGCCCACCGGCCAGCACCTGATGATCGGCCTGCGCAAGGTCGGCTTCACCCCGGCCGGTGCCATGCGCGCCCCCGACGCCCCCGGCGGCACCCGCCGCTACCAGGTCACCCAGCAGGGCGGCCCCCCGCTGGACGTGCACATCATCGACCGCGAGCAGCAGGCCTCCGGCTTCTTCTACCGGGCCTGGCGGCGGCTGCGGCTGCGCTCGGTGGCGGTGCGCCGCAGCCCCCAGTCGCTGCGCCAGGCGCTGGAGCAGGAGGCCCTGATCGCGTACGCGGCGGCCGCCTCGGGCGCCCGCGCGCCGCAGCTGGTCGCCACCTCCGAGCTCGGCCCGGACGCCGCGATCCTGGTCTACGAGAACGTCGAGGGCCGCACCCTGGACGAGCTGGCCGACGAGGAGGTCACCGACCCGGTGATGGCCTCGATCTGGCAGTCGGTGACCGCCCTGCACGAGCGCCGGATCGCCCACCGCCGGCTCACCGGCGAGTCCCTGCTGGTGGTGGACGGGCGGACCGGCTGCCTGGTCAACCTCTCCGGCGGCGACATCGCCGCCACCGACCTGACCCTGCGGATCGACGTCGCCCAGCTGCTCACCACCTTCGCCCTGCGGATCGGCCCGGAGCGCGCCGTCGCCACCGCCAACGCGGTGCTCGGCGCCGAGCGGGTGGCGCAGGCGCTGCCGCTGCTCCAGCCGGTCGGGATGAGCCGCTCCACCCGGGTCGACCTCGCCAAGCTCACCAAGGAGCGCAAGGCCGCCGCCCGGGCCAGGGCGCTGGAGCAGGTCGCGGCCGGCGAGCGCACCCAGGAACAGGCCGAGGAGGACATCGCGGCGGCCGGCGAGGACCTGCTGAGCCGCATCCGCGGCCAGATCCTCCAGATCGCCCCCGAGGCCCCGATGGCCCCGGCCAAGCTGGAACGGCTGAAGCCGAAGAGCCTGATCATGGTGATCGCGCTCACCTTCGCCGCCTACCTGGCCCTGACCACCATCAAACCGGCCCAGCTGAAGCTCTCCCAGATGAACTGGGCCTGGGCCGCGGCCGCCCTGCTCGCCGCCGCCTTCAGCTACGTCGCCGCCGCGATGAGCCTGACCGGCTTCGTGCCCGAGAAGCTGCCGTTCCGGCGCACCGTCGCCGCCCAGCTGGCCGGCTCCTTCGTCAAGCTGGTCGCCCCCGCCGCGATCGGCGGCATCGCGCTCAACACCCGCTACCTGCAGAAGGCCGGCATCCGCTCCGGCCAGGCGGTGGCCTCGGTCGGCGCCTCCCAGCTGGCCGGCCTGGCCGGGCACCTGCTGCTGCTGTTCAGCTTCGGCCTGATCACCGGCAGCCAGACCAACGGGGACCTCTCCGCCTCCCGCGCGGTGATCATCGGCGTGCTGACCGCCGCCGTGCTCGCCCTGGTGGTGGCCGCCGTCGCGCCGCTGCGCCGGTTCGTGCTGGGCCGGCTGCGCTCGCTGTTCTTCGGCGTGGTGCCGCGGATGCTCGACCTGATGCAGACGCCCAGCAAGCTGGTCACCGGCTTCGGCGGCATCCTGCTGCTGACCCTCTCCTTCACCGCCTGCCTGGACTTCTCGGTGCAGGCCTTCGGCGGCGACGTCAGCTTCTCGGCCGTCGCGGTGGTCTTCCTGACCGCCAACGCGGCCGGCTCGGCGATCCCCACCCCCGGCGGCATCGGCCCGGTCGAGGTCGCCCTGATCGGCGCCCTGACCGTCGCGGACGTCTCCCCCGCGGTCGCCACCCCGGCGGTCTTCCTCTACCGGGCGCTCACCTTCTGGCTACCGGTGCTGCCGGGCTGGATCTCCTACAACGTGCTCCAGCGCAGGAACGCGCTCTGAGCCGCCCCCGGACACGTGGAAGGGCCCGCCGGTCACCTTGGGAATCCAAGGCGCGGCGGGCCCTTCCCCGTGCGCGTCCTAGTAGACCGGCTTGTGCGGCTCGATCTGGTTCACCCAGCCGAGCACGCCGCCGCCCAGGTGGACGGCGTTGCCGAAGCCCGCGGCCTTGACCACGGCCAGCACCTCGGCCGAGCGCACGCCCGACTTGCAGTGCAGCACGATCTTCCGGTCCTGCGGCAGCTTCTCCAGCGCGTCGCCCATCAGGAACTCGTTCTTCGGGATCAGCACCGCGCCGGGGATGTTGACGATCTCGTACTCGCCGGGCTCGCGGACGTCGATGAGGTAGATGTCCTCCTTGTCGTCCTGCCACTGCTTGAGCTGCTGCGAGGTGATGGTCGAACCGGCGGCGGCGGCCTGCGCCTCCTCCGACACGACGCCGCAGAAGGCCTCGTAGTCGATCAGCTCGGTGACCGTCGGGTTCTCACCGCAGACGGCGCAGTTCGGGTCCTTGCGGACCTTCACCTGGCGGTAGTTCATCTCCAGGGCGTCGTAGATCATCAGCCGGCCGAGCAGCGGCTCGCCGATGCCGGCCAGCAGCTTGATCGCCTCGTTGACCTGGATCGAGCCGATGGACGCGCACAGCACGCCCAGCACGCCGCCCTCGGCGCAGGAGGGGACCATGCCCGGCGGCGGGGCCTCCGGGTACAGGCAGCGGTAGCAGGGGCCGTGCTCGGCCCAGAACACGCTGGCCTGGCCGTCGAAGCGGTAGATCGAGCCCCACACGTACGGCTTGCCCAGCAGCACCGCGGCGTCGTTCACCAGGTAGCGGGTGGCGAAGTTGTCGGTGCCGTCGACGATCAGGTCGTAGCCGGCGAAGATCTCCATGACGTTGGAGTTGTCGAGGCGCTCCTCGTGCAGCACCACGTCGACGTACGGGTTGATCTCCTTGACCGAGTCGCGGGCCGACTCCGCCTTGGAGCGGCCGACGTCCGACTGCCCGTGGATCACCTGGCGCTGCAGGTTCGACTCGTCGACCACGTCGAACTCGACGATGCCCAGCGTGCCGACACCGGCGGCGGCCAGGTACAGCAGGGCCGGCGAGCCGAGTCCGCCGGCGCCGACGCACAGCACCTTGGCGTTCTTCAGCCGCTTCTGCCCCGCCATGCCCACGTCCGGGATGATCAGGTGGCGGGAGTACCGGCGGACCTCGTCAACGGTGAGCTCGGCGGCCGGCTCGACCAGGGGTGGCAACGACACGGGGACTCCGATGGGTCTTGTTCGGGTGGCCAGGGCCAGCCTCGCTGCGGGTTGCTGCTCCGCCACTCGGGTGGCTGTCTAGGCCAACAGTGTCACGCGCCCCCGGTATTCCGAGACAGCCCGTCCGATGGGCGAGACGGGCGGCACCGGATCGTGGAACCCACGGCCGGACCCCCGGAAGGCGCCCCGGGCCCGTGGTTGACGGGCCCGGGGCGCCGCGCGGGAGGCGCTCACACCCGGCAGGCCGTCTCCAGCCAGACGTCGCCCAGCGACTCCTCCAGCGGCACCTGCGTCCGCCATCCGAGACGGTCCCGGGCGGTGCGCACGTCCGCCTGCCGCCACGGCACCGGCTCGCCCGGCACCGCCCGGCCCTCCGGCCGGTGCCCCTCCGGCCGGTGCCCGGGCAGGTGGTGGCCCGGCAGGTGGTCGCCGCCCGCCCCGACGGCCTGCGCGGGCAGCAGGACCGGCCGGTTCTCCTCGACGATCTGCCCCTCGAAGCCCGAGGCCCGCACCAGCAGCTGGGCCGCGTCCCGGGCCCGGACGGCGTGCCCGCTGCCGATGTTGACCACCCCCGTGGCGGCCGACACCGCGGCCGCCTGGATGGCCCGCGCGACGTCCCGGACGTCCACGAAGTCCCGGAACCCGGACAGGTCCGGCATCCGCACCTGGTGCTCGTCCCGCTCCAGCGCCCGCCGCAGGCCCTCGGCCAGCCGCCCGAACAGCGAGGCGGTCGGCGCCCCCGGGCCCACCACGTCGAAGACCCGCAGCACCGCCGCGTCCAGCCCGGAGGCCAGCACCAGCTCCGTCCCGGCCAGCTTGGACACCCCGTACGGGCCGACCGGCCGCGGCTCGGCCTGCTCGGAGACCGGCACCCCGCCGGGCACCGGCCCGTACTCGGCGGCCGAGCCGACGTGCACCAGCCTGGCCGGCTCCCGGCAGCGCCGGATGGCCTCGCAGACCGTCGCGACGGCCAGCGTGTTCGACCGGATCAGGGTGCGCGAGCTGCCGTAGGTGGCGCCCGCGCAGTTGATCACCACCTGCGGCGCGACCGCGTCCAGGAACCGGGCCAGCGCGCCCGGGCTCCCGGTGGTCAGGTCGAAGCGGATGTCGGCCGAGTCGCGTCGGCCGAGCACCGTCACCTGCAACTCCTGGTCCATCAGCAGACGATCGGTGACCCGGCGGCCGATGAAGCCGTCGGCGCCCAGCAGCAGCACCCTCATCGGGGGCGTCCTTCCACGAAGCCAGCTCGGGACGACCTGGCGGAACGGATTCAACGAAGTTCAACGAACGGGACGGGAGCGGGAACCGTGAACCGGGCCCCGACAAACGTCGAACGGGGGGTGGCGAACGGGCGGCCGGCGCTCACCGGTGCGAGCCGGCCCGGCCGAGCACCGCCCCGGCGTACGCCAGCAGCGCCGCCGCGACGGTGCCGCCGCCGAGCAGCCAGGCCTCCGGGGCGGAGCGCCCCAGGGC
>NZ_LFVW01000569.1:0-7536 GCF_001182915.1 Kitasatospora sp. MY 5-36 | reverse complement strand
CGGGCCGCCGCACCCGCCCGCCGGGCCGGCGGCCGGAGCCGGGGCGGCCCGGAGGACGCTGTTGTCGAGGGGGCTCGCCGCCAGGCGTCGGCCGACGGCGGCGAGGGTGGAGCGCAGTCGGCCCCGGTCGGTGGACGGACGGGTGGGCCGGAAGACGGCGACGATGGTCATGGCAGGTCACCTCCGTGACAGGACAACGGGCAGGGCGTGCGCGGAGCCGGTCGGCTCAGTGGTTCAGCGCGGTCTGGACGATCTTGACGACGACCATCGCCATCGCGATCAGCAGGTAGGCGCGCAGGGCGCCCATGCCGACCTTGCGGGCGGTGGACAGCACCGGCTTGTCGAGGGTCTCCAGCGGGGGCATCCGCCAGTTCTCCCGGCCGGTGCGGTCGACCGGGTCCTCCTTGGTGCCGCGGCGCCCGAAGGTGAAGAAGTACCCGGCGACGAGCACGCCGGCGACGCCGCAGCCGGCCATGATCCACAGGATCGCGTCGGAGCTGATGTCCGGCCAGACCACGGCGGCGGTGAGGATCAGCGAGAGCATCACCAGGACGCCGACCACCGCCGAGGTGAAGGCGTTGGTCCTCGGCCCGTTCGTCCAGGGCCCCAGTACGGCGCGGTCGTTGCAGAGCAGCAGCAGGAAGACGGTCGCGGAGGGCAGCAGCACCCCGGCCAGCACCTGGACGAACTGGGTCATCAGGCCCTGGGTGTAGTCGGTGGAGAGCAGCGTGATCGCCGCCGCCGCGACCACCAGGCCCGCGTAGATCCCGTAGAAGCCCTTGGCGCCCTTCACCCCGCGGTGCAGCGAGTGCTTGATGCCGAAGACGTCGCCGATCGCGTACGCGGTGGACAGCGACACCGCGAAGGCGCCGATGATCGAGGCGTCCAGCAGGGCTATCGCGAACAGCACGCCGGCCAGGTGCCCGGCCTTGTCCTCGATGCCCCGGGCGACGGCGGCCGCGTCGGAGAACTGGCCGAAGCCGTCGGTGCCCGCGAAGGCGGCGGCGGTGAGACCCATCATGGCGGCGGCACCGACGATGACGATCACGATGCCGATCCAGAGGTCGGCCTTCTCGTACTTCATGAAGCGCGGGGTGATCCGCTTGTCGATGACGTACGACTGCTGGAAGAACAGCTGCCAGGGCGCCACGGTGGTGCCGACGATGGAGACGATCACCAGCATCACGGCCGCGAGCTGACCGGACCCGCCCGGCATGCTCGGGACGACGAAGTCGTGCGCCATCTGCGAGGTCTTCGGGTGCACCATGAAGTAGATCGGCACCAGCAGCAGCGAGCCCAGGCAGAGCGCCACGGCGACCCGCTCGAAGCGCCGGAACGAGCCGGTGAAGGCCGAGGCGATGATGATCCCGGCCGCCAGCACCACCGAAGCGGCCTTCGGCAGGCCGAGGTACCCGGCCGCGAGCGTGACCCCGATGAACTCGGTGACCAGGGTCAATGCGTTCAGCAGGAAGAGGTCGATCACGCTGAACGCGCCCCAGAACTTCCCGAAGCGCTCCAGGATCAGCCGGGCGTGCCCGACCCCGGTGACGGCGCCGAGCCGCAGCACCATCTCCTGGTTGACGTAGAGCACCGGGACCAGCATCAGCAGGGTCCACAGCAGCTGGGTGCCGTAGTTCTGCCCGGCCTGCCCGTAGGTGGAGAAGGCGCCGGCGTCGTTGTCGCCGACCATCACGATCAGGCCGGGCCCGATGATCGCGAGCAGGGTCTTCAGCCGCGCCGACAGGCCGTGGCGGGGCGTGGGGTCGTCGAGCCGGATGGTGCCGAGCGCACCCTTGATGTCGCCGAGGTGGGCGTCGTCCAGGACGGCCGAACGCGGCTCGGGGACCGTCGAGTTGAGAGTGGCGTGGGTGGTCATGGTGGTTTCCTCCCTGGGCCCCGGACAGGCGGGGCGGTTCGGAGGCAGGCGGCAGCGCTCCCTGCAAGCGGACACGGCGCATCGGCGCGCGGCTGCGCGGCCCGTACGGAGGTGTGCGGGCACGGCGGAGCCGCGTGCGGACGTGGCGTGGACGTCGTGGCTGACGGATCGTCAGGACGTTGTGCAGGGAAGGTTGTTACCGCATGCCGGAGGTGTACGAGGGCAAGCGGGGGTAGGGGCAACTGTGGCCCGGACTACTGCAATCCATGTCTCTCGCCTCCTCCCGGCCGGCGCACCCCGTGGTGCGTGTCATCGACGCGGCAAGGAGTTCACCGGCCCGCGCAACGCGACCGCCGGTTCACCCCAACTCGTCAGAGCTTAGTCCCGTCCGGAGGTGATACTTGCGCACTTGGTTAAACCTTTACCTTTGGGGCGGGCGTTCCGGGCGTTCCGGGTGCTCCGGGCGTTCCGGTCGCTCCGCGGCGCTCGTCCCGGTCCTCCGCTTCAGGACTTCTCGATCGTCACCTTCAGGTGCTTCATGATCGGCTGGTCGCTCTGGGTGCTGTAGTCGCCGATCGCGCACAGCACGTTCAGCTCCGGCATGTACCCGGCCGCGCAGCCGCGCGGGATGTCGTACGGGACGGCCAGGTAGCCGTGCACCGAGCGGGTGCTGCCGTCCCGGGCGGTGCTGGTGACGTCCACCCGGTCGAACTCGGCCAGCCCGCGCTCGCGCATGTCGTCCCGGTTCATGAACACCAGGGTGCGCAGGTTCTTCACGCCCCGGTAGCGGTCGTCGTCCGAGTAGATGGTGGTGTTCCACTGGTCGTGCGAGCGCATCGTGCCCAGCGCCAGGGTGCCCGCCCCGGGGACGACGTCGGGCAGCGGGGCGGCGGAGAACTCGGCCCTGCCGGAGGGGGTGTCGAAGACCAGCTCGCGGGCCGGCTGCTTGATCCGGAAGCCCAGCGGCAGCCGCACCCGGCGGTTGAAGTCCTCGAAGCCGTCCAGGACCCGGGCCATGGTGTCGCGGATGCGGTCGTAGTCCTCGATGTACCACTCCCACGGGGTGGCGCTGTCCGGCAGCGCCGCGCGGGCCATCCCGGCGACGATCGCGGGCTCGGAGAGCAGGTGCGGCGAGGCCGGGCGCTTCATGCCGACCGACAGGTGCACCATGCTCATCGAGTCCTCGACCGAGGTGGACTGCACCCCGGCGCGCTGGTGGTCCTTCTCGGTCCGGCCCAGACAGGGCAGGATCAGCGCGGCCCGCCCGTGCACCAGGTGGCTGCGGTTCAGCTTGGTGCTCACCTGGACGGTCAGCTCGCAGGACTCCAGGGCCTGCCGGGTGTACGGGGTGTCCGGCGCGGCGAGCGCGAAGTTGCCGCCCATGCCGACGAACACCGTGACGTCGCCGCGCCGCATCGCCTCGATCGTGCCGACGGTGTCCAGCCCGTGCTCGCGCGGCGGCTCGATCCCGCACACCTCGGCGAGCCGGTCCAGGAACCCGGCGGCGGGCCGGTGGTCGATGCCGCAGGTGCGGTTGCCCTGGACGTTGCTGTGCCCGCGCACCGGGGAGGGGCCCGCCCCCTCGCGGCCCAGGTTGCCGCGCAGCAGCAGGAGGTTGACGATCTCCCGGACGGTGTCCACGCCGTGCTCGTGCTGGGTCACGCCCAGGCACCAGCTGAAGATCGAGCGGTCGGCCTCCCGGTAGACCCGGGCCGCCCTGAGGATGTCGGCCCGCTCCAGCCCGCTCTGGCGCTCGATCTCCTCCCAGGGCGTGGCCAGGCAGATGTCGCGGTAGGCCTCGAAGCCGGTGGTGTGGCGGTCGATGAACAGCCGGTCCAGCGCCCGGTCGTCGGCCGCGGACTGCTCCAGGATCGCCTTCGCCATGCCGCGCAGCAGCGCCATGTCGCCGCCGATCCGCGGCTGGAGGTTCAGGGTGCTGGTGCGGGTGGCCCGGTTCAGCGCCATGTCGGTGAAGTCGTGCGGGATGATCGTCCGGGTCGCCGCCGCCTCGACCAGCGGGTTGATGTGGACGACCTGCGCGCCGCGCTTGTACGCCTCGGCGAGCGAGGTGAGCATCCGGGGCGCGTTGGAGGCCGCGTTGACGCCCAGGATGAACAGCGCGTCGGTGACCTCCCAGTCCTTGAGGTCGACCGTCCCCTTCCCGGTGCCGAGCGAGGCCTGCAGCGCCCGGCCGCTGGCCTCGTGGCACATGTTGGAGCAGTCGGGCAGGTTGTTGGTGCCCAGCTCGCGGGCCAGCAGCTGGTAAAGGAAGGTCGCCTCGTTGCCGAGCCGGCCGGAGGTGTAGAACGCCGCCCGGTTCGGGTCGTCCAGCCCGCGCAGGGTGCGGCCGACCAGGGCGAACGCGTCCTTCCAGCCGATCGGGACGTAGTGGTCGGTGTCCGGGTCGTAGACCATCGGCTCGGTGAGCCGGCCCTGGTCCTCCAGCGCGAAGTCGCTCCACCCGGACAGCTCGGTCACCGAGTGGGCGGCGAAGAACTCCCGGCCGACCCGCTTGCGGGTCATCTCCCAGGTGACGTGCTTGATGCCGTTCTCGCAGATGTCCAGGTGCAGGCCCTTGGTGTCGTCGGGCCAGGCGCAGCCGGGGCAGTCGAAGCCGCCGTTCTCGTGGTTCATCCGCATCACCGCCCGCGGCCCGTCCAGGTACGCGCCCTCGCGGGCCAGGAAGCGGGTGACGCTCTTGGCGGCGCCCCAGCCGGCGGCCGGGTGGTGGTACGGCGCGACGTGGGGCGGCCCGGCGGGGGAGGGGCCGACGTCCTCCTGCGGCTCCCGCGGGGGCTCCTGCGGCTGCTTCCGCGGGGGAGTGGTGGCGGCGTCGTCGGAGGTGGTCACGGTACTCGCCTTCCGTCGCACGGGTCGGACAACCGGGGCTGGGTCGAGGCTATGCCGGGCGGTCGGGGCGCGCGCGTCGAGCGGCCGCGGGTGCCGGGCCTCCGTGCCCAGGGTCCGTGCGCCCGGTGTGTGCGCCCGGTGGTCAGGCGCCGCCCGGCAGGCTGCCGAGGACGGCGGCCACCTCGGTGCGCCGGGCGACCTCCAGCAGCGCGCGGGCCATCACCGAGCCGGGCTCCCGGGCGGCGGTCACCAGCCCGATCGGCGCGCTGTGCACCGGCTCCGCCAGCGGGACGGCCCGCATCCCGTGCGGCACGCCGAACACGTGCAGCCAGGCGTACGGCACGATGCTCGCCCAGTGGCCGGTGCGGACGTGGGCGAAGAGCGAGGCCACCGAGTCGGTCTCGACCCGGGGCGTGGCCTCGACGCCGAGGCCCGCGAACACCTCGTCCAGCACCCGGCGGCCCTGCATGCCCGGGTGCAGCAGGCACAGCGGCAGCCGGGCGGCCTCCTCCCAGGTCGCCCGGGGGTGCCGGGCCAGCTCGTCGGCCGGACCGGTCAGCAGGACGTACCGCTCCTCGTAGAGCGGGAGCGCGCGCAGGTCGTCGGCGCCCGGTCCGGGCAGGTAGGTGATGCCCGCGTCGATCTCGAAGTTCCGCACCTGGCGCAGGAGTTCGTCGGATCGCAGGTCGGTGGACAGCTCCACGGCGGCCAGCGGGTGGGCGGCGCAGAACGGTCCGGTGAGCAGCGGGACGGCGCCCGAGGCGGTCGGCACCGAGCCGATCCGCAGCCGTCCGGCCAGGCCGGTGCGCAGCGCGTCCACCTCGTCCCGCAGGGCGTCCCGGTCGGCCAGGATGCGCTGCGCCCACAGCACGATCCGCTCGCCCTCGGGCGTCAGGCCCTCGTAGCTGCGCCCGCGCCGCACCAGCAGCACCTTCAGCTCGTCCTCCAGCTTGCGCAGGGCCTCGGAGAGCGCGGGCTGGGAGACGTGGCAGGCCTGGGCGGCGCGGGCGAAGTGGCGCTCGCGGGCGAGCGCGACGAGGTACTCCAGCTGGCGGAAGAGCATCTACCGGCCTTCCTCCCGGACGGCGGCCTCGGCGTCGGTTCGGACGTCCGGGCCGACGTCGATCCGGTCCGCGCGGGTGTAGACGTTCATCGACTCGCCGCGCAGGAAGCCGACCAGGGTCAGCCCGGTCTCCTCCGCGAGGTCCACGGCCAGCGAGGACGGCGCGGAGACCGCCGCGAGCAGCGGGACGCCCGCCATCACGGCCTTCTGCACCAGTTCGAAGGAGGCCCGGCCGCTGACCATCAGCACCGTGCCGCGGGCCGGCAGCAGCCCCTCGCGCAGGGCGTGGCCGACCACCTTGTCCACGGCGTTGTGCCGGCCCACGTCCTCGCGCAGGCAGAGCAGTCGCCCGTCGGCGTCGAACAGCCCGGCCGCGTGCAGGCCGCCGGTGCTGTCGAAGACCTTCTGGGCGGCGCGCAGCCGGTCCGGCAGCGCGGAGAGCAGCGCGGGGGTGACGCGCAGCCCGTCCTCGGCGACGCTCCACGGCGCGGTGGTGCGCACCGCGTCCAGGCTGGCCTTGCCGCACAGGCCGCAGGAGGAGGTGGTGTAGAAGTTGCGCTCCAGCGAGGCGTCGGGGGCGGGCACGCCGGGGGCGAGCTGGACGTCCACCACGTTGTAGGTGTTGCCGCCGTCGGCGGTGGCGCCGGCGCAGTAGCGGATGCCGGCCACCTGCCCGGCGGCGTGCACCACGCCCTCGCTGACCAGGAAGCCGGCCGCCAGGTCGAAGTCGCTGCCCGGGGTGCGCATGGTCACCGTCAGCGGGCGCCCACCGACCCGGATCTCCATCGGCTCCTCGGCGGCCAGGGTGTCGGGACGGTACGAGGGCGCGCCCTGGCGCAGGCGCAGCACTCTGCGGGGTACGGTCACTCGGCCCATGGCGGTCGGCTCCTCGGTGGTGTGCTGGCGACGGACTGTACGGATGCATCCTCGCGCGTCGGCGGCTCCGGGTGCTCCCCGGCCGGCAGGTGGCGGCGGCTGTGGGCGGCGGTGACCGCCAGGCAGAGCAGGCCGACGGCCGCCATGCCCGCCAGCAGCGCCGGGTAGGAGGCGTGGCCGGCGGTGCCGGCGAGCAGCAGCGGGGTGAGGAAGCCGCTGGAGGTGGTGCTCTGGTAGAGCGAGGCGGAGGTCGGGCCGGAGGCGCGCGGGTCGGGGGCGTGCCGGGTGAGCCGCTCCACCTCGTGCAGCCCCGCGCCGAGGGTCAGCCCGTACCCCGTGCCGAGGACCACGGCGGCGGCCACCACCAGGCCCACCGAGTCGCGGGCGGCGGCGACGGCGCCGAGCAGCAGCCCGGCGATGACGGTGGCCATCGCGGTGAGGGTGGCCCGGGCGCTGTCCGCGTCGTCCAGCCGGGCGGCGAAGGGCTGGGCGACCACGCCGGTGGCCAGGGTCAGCGCCGCGACCAGGCCGCTGAACAGCGGGGCGTAGCCGGGCACCCGGTCGGCGACCAGCGGCGGCAGCACCACGTACGCCACGGTGGCGGCGCCGAGCACGGCCGGGCTGGCGGGCAGCACGACGTAGCGGAACCGGGGGTGGCGGACGGCCGCCGTGCGGTGCGGGGGCGTGCCGCGGCCCGGGGCGCTCTCCGGCCCGCCCGCCTTGGCTCCTGCCCTGACCCCTGCCCTGGCCTCCGGCTTCGTCTCCGGGAGCCCGCGGGTGGCCCGCAGCACCAGCAGGCAGCCCAGCGCGTGGGCGAGGGCGGGCAGCACCGTCGGGCCGGGCAGCCACTCGGCGAGCACCCCGGAGGCCA
>NZ_LFVW01000568.1:0-7538 GCF_001182915.1 Kitasatospora sp. MY 5-36 | reverse complement strand
ACCCCCGTGCGCGAGGCCGCGCCCACCACCGTGCGCGGGGCGGCGCCCGCCGCCGGCCGGGAGCGGGTCGACCACGCCGGCCTGGAGCACGCCGGACGGCCGCACCAGGGCCGCACCACCGAGGCGGAGAAGCAGGTCG
Source organism: Kitasatospora sp. MY 5-36 (assembly GCF_001182915.1). Classification (NCBI taxonomy): domain Bacteria; kingdom Bacillati; phylum Actinomycetota; class Actinomycetes; order Kitasatosporales; family Streptomycetaceae; genus Kitasatospora; species Kitasatospora sp. MY 5-36. Next base: position 7,399 of record NZ_LFVW01000568.1, on the reverse strand, counting down.
TCCAGGAGCACCTGGAGGAGATCAACGAGCGGCTCGCCGCCGAGGGCGTGCGCACGATCGACCCGGCGAACGTCGAGCACGTCACCCAGTACCGGCTGGACACCCTGGCCCGGGAGACCGGTGTGATGTTCGGCTGAGCCACCCGGGTCGCGCCGCCCGGCGCTCCGGTTGCGCCGCCCGCCGGGGGGAGCTCGGCGGGGGCGGCCCGGCCCGGCGGCCGCAAAGCCCCCCGGAACGCCGTACCGCCCCGGAACGCCGTACCTCCCCGGGCCGCCGTACCGCCCCGGGCCGCGCTGCCGCCGGGCGGGTGACCGCCGAGCAGGTGAACCGCCGCGACCGGCCCTCGTGTCGCCGACCGGTGCGCCGGGGCGATCGGCTGGACTGCCCGCTATGCGACTTCCATTCCGGACCGGGCGGATCGCCTCGGTCCTGGCGCTGGTGGCCGGCTCGCTGCTGAGCAGCAGCGTGCTGGCCCCACCGGCCCAGGCCGCGATCTCCTTCACCAAGAGCGTCGACAAGGCGACCGTCTCCCCGGGGGAGAACGTCACCTACACGCTGCGCTACACCTGCTCCATCACCGAGTGCACCGGCGGGAACATCCTCGACACCCTGCCGTCGAACATGCAGTTCCTCGGCTGGACGCCGGACCCGTCCTCGGTCGACGTGGCCGCCTCCACGGTGCCCGCCGCGGGCGCGACGGGCGGCACGATGGACATCAGGCTGAAGGACCTCAGTCCGGGCACCACCGCCACCATCACGGTGACGATGAAGTACCCGAACTTCACCACCCCGAACGGCGCCACCTCGACCAACTCGGCCACCATGTCGGCCACCGGCGAGACCTCGCAGACCGCCACCGCGAACACCACGGCCCAGGTGCAGCCGCAGTACACGGTGACCAAGGGCATCCAGACCTCCAGCAGCGACAACCGCACCGTCACCTACCAGTTCACCCCCTGCGCCACCGACAACGTGCCCAACGTCGACCTGGACAGCAGCCGGCTGCTGGACACCCTGCCGCCCGGCGCGGTGGTGGACACCGGCCGCTCGCCGGGCTGGACGCAGGTGCCGCCCGGCCCGAACACCTGGGGCTACGACATCGGCCCGTTCGTGTCCGGCAACGGGCGCGGCGGCTGCCGCAACCCGGGCGTCCTGGTGGTCAACTACCCGGCGGCCTCCTTCCCGGACGGGACCACCTCCGAGAACACCGTCGACCTGCTCGGCGCGCCGCTCACCGAGGCCGAACGGCAGCTGGACACCTCGTCCGTCACCACCAACACGTTCCAGCCCCCGGTGACCGGCGTGGTGGTGACCGCCAGCAAGGTCTGGCGCGACACCACCACCAACGGCGACCTCAACTCCTTCAGCCTGTCCGCCACCAACACCGCGGGCCCGGCCACCAGCCTCACCATCACCGACCCCGGGGCCGGCAGCACCGACGGCGTCTACAACTGGATCTTCCCGCAGTCCCTCCAGCTGGAGCCGTGGAACCCCACCAGCATCCAACTGACCCTGCAGTACCGCCTCAACGGCGACCCCACCTGGCACACCTTCACCCCGGGCACGCCGTTCAACGGCTCCACCGCACGGCGGCTCACCTTCGCCCAGGGCGCGGGCGACCCGGCCAACGACGTGCTCGGCATCCCCGCCGGGCAGTGGCTGGACGGCCTCAAGCTCACCTGGAACGGCCCGATCCCCACCGGCTGGAGCCCCGGCAACGCGGTGCAGCTGGTCACCCAGGTCGCCACCCCCGGCCACGACGGGCGCCCCGCCCCCGAGCCGCTGACCAACTGCGTGGACACCAGCGCCACCGACGGCACCACCACCGCCAACGCCAACGCCTGCGCCCGGACCACCATCACCCAGGCCACCAACCTCGGCGCCGCCAAGACCACCGTGGCCGGCGAGCTGTCCGCCCCCGGCGGCAAGGCCACCTTCCAGGTCATCCCGTACAACCGCAGCGCCCACGACCTGGACCGCCCGCTCGTCCTGTACGACCTGCTGCCCGCCGGCGTCGTCTACATCGACGGCTCGGCCCGGCCCGACCCCGACTACCCCGACGCCAAGGCCCCTTCGTCGATCACCGTGACCCCGGGCCCGGACGGGCGCCAGCTCGTCAAGATGGAATGGCCGGCCGGCGCCCCCGACTCGACGTACCTGCACGACGCCATGGCCTACCGAATGCTCTTCGACGTCCAGGTCGCCGACAGCATCCGCTCCGGCACGCTGACCAACGACGTCTACGTCACCGTCGACCAGCCCACCCACCCGGTCGCCTGCATGTACTCCGGCTCCGACAGCGGCAGCACCCCCGACGTGCTCGACCTCAACGGCAACGGCGACACCACCGAGCTGATGTGCCACGCCTCCTCGCAGATCCAGGTCGACGTGCCGGCGGTGCTGCGCTCCTACAAGGAGGTCAAGGGGGACCTCGACGCCGACTACATGACCATCGGCACCGCCACCCCCGGCGGCCAGACGTCCTGGCGGATGACCGTCCGCAACGACTCCCCGGACCCGGTCACCGACTTCATCGCCTACGACAAGCTCCCCACCCCCGGCGACAACTACGTGCTCACCCAGGACGCCCCGCGCGGCAGCGCCTGGACCCCGTCGCTCAGCCAGCCGATCACCAGCAACGACCCGACCGTGGTGATCGAGTACGCCACCGACCCCAACCCCTGCGTGAACCCGCTGCTGGTCGACCGCACCGGCTGCAACAGCGCCGCGGTCTGGAGCACCACCTTCCCCGGGCCGGGAACGGCCACCTGGTTCCGCCTCAGCCGCCCCGGCGCCCTGGCCTCCGGCGAGTCCTTCACCCTGACCTGGCCGATGGTCGCCTCCTACGACGCGCCGGAGGGCGAGTACGCCTGGAACAGCTTCGCGTACACCGCCACCGACGCCTCCGGCCGCCAGCTGCTGCCGGCCGAGCCCGCCAAGGTCGGCGTCGCGGTCAAGCGCGTCGCCCCCTCCAACAACGCGCTCGGCGACTTCGTCTGGCACGACCGGGACGGCTCCGGGATCCAGAAGCCCGGTGACGAGGGCATCCCCGGGGTCACCGTGCACCTGCTGGACGGCAACGGGCAGCCCGTACGGGACAAGGACGGCAAGCCGGTCACCACGGTGACCGACGCCACCGGGCACTACCTGTTCGACAACCTGCCGGACGGCAGCTACGCGGTGCAGTTCGACCTGACCACCCTGCCCAAGGGCGCCACCGTCACCAAGCAGCACGCCGGCACCGACCCGAGCAAGGACTCGGACGGCGACCCGACCACCGGCATCACCCAGACCGTCACCCTCAGCGGCGGGCAGCGCGACCTCGACCTCGACCTGGGCGTGATCCTCCAGACCAGCTCGCCGTCGCCCTCGCCCTCGCCGAGCCCGTCGCCGTCCCCCTCCCCGTCGCCGAGCCCGAGCCCGTCGCCGTCCCCGTCCAACTCCCCGTCCCCGTCGCCGTCACCGACGTCCTCGCCGAGCACGACGGCCACCGCGACCCCCACCCACCCCCACACCCCGAGCGCGTCGGAGAGCGGCGAGCTGCCGCACACCGGCGGCTCCTCCTCCGACACCCTGGTCGCGGCGCTCGGAGCCATCGCCCTCCTCGGCGGCGGCGTCCTCTGCTTCGTCGCCTACCGCCGCCCGGGCCGCCACAGCTGACGCCCGCCTGACACCGACCTGACACCAGTGGCGCCGCCCCACCGAGGGCGGCGCCACCGGCGCGTTCGGGGCCGGTACTCCTAGTCCAGCTGGGACAGCACGTCGGTGATCAGCCTGGTGGCGAAGTCCTCGCCGTTGCCCGAGATCCGGTTGATGTACTCCGCGAGCAGGACCACCATGGCCTCCAACGGGTTCATCTCCTCCTTCGTCCACGGTCCGTACTGGGCGCGCCAGAGGTTGGGGCTCAGGCCCGTACCGGCGGCGATGAGCAGGCCGGCCATGATGGGGATGACCTCGGGGCTGAAGGTCCTCGGCATCATCCGCATGGTGGCCACCAGGCTGGGGACCGCGTGCTCGAGCACGTCCTCCTCCTGCTTCTCGAAGGCCGTGCGCAGCCAGTTCATGTACATGTAGACGAGCGTGCAGGCGCCTTCCACCAGCGCCTCGGCCTCGCCGGGGCCGAAGGACGCGGTGAGCTGGTCGACCAGCCGCTGGTGCTCGGGGTCCGTCCCGGACTTGCCGTCGTAGATGGACTTGAGCCGGGAGTCGATCACCATGAGCGCCGCGCTCACATCGCCGACGGGAGCGTACTTGGGGTCGCAGGACGACACGGGACTCCTCCTAGAGCGGCCACGGCCGGTACGGCCGGTCGGTTCGTAGGGTAGGCGAGCGGTCGGACCGGGTCCGACGGCTCCGGCCCCAGGCACCCCGCGGTGCCGGGTACGGAGGGCCGGGGCGGACCGGCCGGGGCGGTCCGGTGGTGGTGGGACGGGCCTTCCCGTCACCCGGCGGCGGCGCCTCACACGTCAGGGCGAGGTACCTGAAGCCGGGTTGACCGCGGCGGGCGGCGGGCGGCCGGCCCCTGCTCCGGGCCGGCCGCCCTGCCTCCCGTCAGACGGCCGACGCGGCGGACCGGACGTTGCGGCGGCGGACGTAGACGGTGGCCAGGACACCGGCGAGCACCGCCCCGCCGCTCGTCCCCGCGACGGACGGGTTGATCATCGGCACGGCGGCGGCGGGCTCGGCGCCGCCGCACCGGGCGTGCCCGATGACCAGGTTGGCGCCGTTCAGCGACGGCAGCAGGGTGAGGTGGACGGCGTTGACGGTGAGGACGCCGTTGGCGTCGGTGGTCTGCTCGTTGAGGACGATCGAACCGACCAGCGGGATGCTGACCCTGGTGTTGGCGGGGGCGTTGGCCTGGAGGTTGGTCGGGATGCCGGCGACGCTGATCGACCCGCCCGCGATCAGGCCGCTGCCGGTGGCCCCGGCGGGCGTGGCGGCGCAGGTCGAGTCGACGCCGGTCAGGGAGACCGAGGCGACACCGAGGTCGAGCCCGAGCTTGTCGACCGTCGCGGAGGCCGAGGCGGTGCCGTCGACCGGGTTCCCGGCGGTGTTCGCGGTGAGCACGGAGGTGGTGGCGACCGGCCCGACGGTGAGGCCGACCAGGGTCCGGGTGCCGCCGGACGGGTACGTCGACTCCGGCGACGGCGGGACGGCGACCATCCCGCCCAGCGCCTCCGTGGAGACGACGTAGGCGTCGGCCGCCGGGGCGGGCAGCGCGGCGTACGCCGGGGACGCCACGGACAGGGCGCCGACGGCGAGGGCGGTTCCGGCGAGGACACGGTTGCGGGTACGAGTGCGCACGGGTGGGCCTTTCGGACGGGGGCACGGCGGACGGGGGTGTCCGCCGTACGGAGGGGGCAGGAAGGGGGTGGTGCGTCGACTCCGCCGACCGGCCGCGGTGTTCGGTGCGGCCGCGGCCTCACCGGCCGGGGAGAAGTCTCGGCCGCTCAGACGGTGGCGATCTCCTGGGCGGCGGGCGCGGGGGCCTGATCCGGCGGCGGCTCGGCCGTACGGGCCGTCTTCTGCCAGGAGCCCTTGCCCCGCACGATCCGCCAGAAGGCGCGGACCGCGACGAGGTAGGTGGTCGCGGCGTAGACCGCGAGCGCCAGGCCGTAGCCGAGCGCGGCCCGGCGGCTGATCCCCGGTTCGCCGCGGCGCCGGTACAGCGGCCCCCAGAGGGCGAACTCGGCGACCCCGACGACCAGGTAGAGCGCGATCAGCACGGCGCCGCCCTGGCGGAGGAAGGCGAGCACGAACTCGGGGTAGAAGACCGCGTTGTAGCCGAAGGCGGCGATCGGCACCGCGTAGACCACCAGGCCGACGACCTGGAGCCAGGGCTGGACCATGAAGTAGAGGACTTCCAGGAAGCCCGCCGTGGTGAACTCCCGGGAGCTCCAGACCCGGCGCAGGTACGGCGCGCACTGCATCGAGCCCTGCGCCCAGCGGACCCGCTGGGTGATCAACTGCCGTACGTTCCACAGGGCTTCCTGGTCCACCCAGGCGGTCGTGGTGTAGCCGTTGCGCCAGCCGGCCAGCATCATCCGCAGCCCGAGCTCGAAGTCCTCCAGCAGCGCCCGGCCCCACGGCCCGCCGCTGCCGCCCCGGTCGATCGAGCGCAGCGCGCTGAGCCGGTTGGCCTGGCCGTTGCCGCCCACGTTGACGGTCCGGGTGAGCCGGCGGGGGATCTGGATGGCGGAGATCGGCCCGCGGAACTCGATGTCCTGGAGCCGGGCCAGCAGCCGGGCGAAGCGGTTGGCCAGGCGCCCCCGGTGGGGCAGCGGCACGGCCACGTCGCGGTTGGACATCCGGACCTCGACCTGGACGGCGCCGATGGCCGGGTCGCCGAAGCAGGACGCTCCGGCGAAGGTGTCCAGCATGCCCGGGGAGGGCCGCCCGTCGGCGTCCAGGACGATCAGGACGACCCGGTCGGCGTCGGCGCCCTCCGGCAGCCGGGCTTCGAGCGCCCGGTAGGCGGCGTTCAGGGCGTCGCCCTTGCCGGTGCGCGCCCGCGGCAGCCGCCGGTCCACCAGGTGGACGGGCCGTCCCTCGGCCGCCCGGGCCCGTACCGCCTCGGCGGTCCGGTCCTCGCAGTGGTCGTCGACGACCCAGACCCGCGCCCGGGGGAAGTGCTCGGCGAGGTAGTCCAGGGTGGTGCCGATCACGGCCTCCTCGTCCCGGCAGGGTATGAGGAAGTGCCAGTCGAACCGGTCCGGATCGCCCGGGGCGTCCGGGCGGACCCGCAGGAAGTTGCGCACGATCACCGTGACGTAGGCGAGGAAGCCGATCCCCAGCACGAAGGAGAGGGAGACGGACAGGTCGAGCAGGGTCACGGCGCATCGGCCTCCGCGTCGCGGGTGGACGTTCGGGTGATCAGGAGGAGGAAGAGCAGCAGCGCGATCAGGCCGGCGGCCATCATCAGCACCGAGCCGAACAGGACGTGCGTCCAGCCGAACCCCTCGTCGCCGTAGCGGTACTGCATGGCGACGATCAGCGTCAGCCGGCCCAGGTTGGCGGCGAGGACCAGCGCGGCCGCCAGGACGAAACCCAGCAGGACCCGGGCCGGCCCGCGGGTGCCGAACAGCAGCAGGACTCCGGCCAGCAGCGCCAGTGGGGCGATCAGCAGCGCGCTGCTGCACCCGCTGGTGAGGGCGATCCCGCGCCCGAACCCGCTCGCGTCGCCGGCGTACAGCACCGGCGCGTCGGGGGCGGCGAGCAGCAGGGTCCGCAGGCCGAGCCCGTGCGAGACCACCCACCGCGCACCGGCCAACTCGTGGAACCGGTAGGCGCGTTCACCGGCGACCAGGGCCCCGCCCAGGCCCAGCAGCAGCGGTCCGGCCACTCCGGCGAGCACCCGGCCCGCCAGCGGGGCGCGGCCGGGCCGCGACAGCGGCGGGCG
>NZ_LFVW01000567.1:0-7549 GCF_001182915.1 Kitasatospora sp. MY 5-36 | reverse complement strand
GCCGCCCCGGCCGCCGTACGGACCCTGCCCGCGGAACCGCCGACCGCGCCGCCCGCCGGGCCGGCCAAGGGGCAGGCCCCGCGCCCGAGGATCGTCACCCGGGCCGGCTGGGGCGCCGACGAGTCGCTGCGCGACCCGGAGTTCGAGTACACCGGCCCGGTCCGCGAGGTCTTCGTCCACCACACCGCCACCACCACCGACTACGCCTGCGCCGACGCGCCCCGGGTGGTCCGGGCGATCTACCAGTACCACGTGAAGACCAACGGCTGGCGGGACATCGGCTACAACTTCCTGGTCGACCGCTGCGGCACCGTCTACGAGGGCCGGGCCGGCGGCGTCGACCAGCCCGTCCACGGCGCCCACACCCTCGGCTTCAACACCGACTCCGCCGGCGTCGCCGCCCTCGGCACCTACACCGGCGACCAGCCGTCCCGCCCCCTCCTCGACAGCCTCGCCGCCCTCGCCGCCTGGAAGCTCGGCCTCACCGCCCGCCCCGCCGACGGCCGCGCCCGCCTCACCTCCTCCTCGGACGCCAGCCGTTACCCCAAGGGCAGCACCGTCGACTTCGACGCCGTCTCCGGCCACCGCGACGCCTTCGACACCGAGTGCCCCGGCAACGCCCTCTACGCCCGCCTCCCCGCCCTGCGCGCCGCGGCGGCCCGCCTCCAGACCCGCTGACCCCGGGGCCCTCCGCCGTCCCTCCCGTGCTGTCCGACCCCCCGCGTATCGTTCATGTCCGGAGGCGACCCGGGAGGCGACGGCGGTGGAAGCGGTACGGCGCTGGCGCCCGGGCTTCCCGCTGGACGTCGCCCGCACCCTGCTCCCGCTGCGCCGCGGCCCCGCCGACCCGGCGTACCGCAGCACCGGCGACGGCGCCGTCTGGCGCGCCTCCCGCACCCCGGGCGGCATCGGCACCCTGCGGGTGCTGCCGCGTCCGGCCGCCGGCGAGGTCGAGGCGAGCGCCTGGGGCCCCGGCGCGGAGTGGCTCCTCGACCGCCTCCCCGCCCTGCTCGGCGCCGAGGACGCCCCGGAGGCGCTGGTCCTGCCGCCCGGCCCGCTGCGGGACGCCCAGCGCCGTACCGCCGGGGTCCGGCTGACCAGGACGGGCCTGGTGCTGGAGTCGCTGGTCCCGGCGATCCTGGAGCAGAAGGTCACCACCGACGAGGCCTACCGCGCCTGGCGCCTCCTGCTGCGGGACTTCGGCACCCCGGCGCCGGGCCCGGCCGAGGGCATGCGGGTGGCGCCGTCGGCCCGCGAGTGGGCACTGGTGCCGAGCTGGGAGTGGCACCGGGCGGGCGTGGACCCGAAGCGCTCGGGCACGGTCGTGCGCGCCGTCCGCCTGGCGCCGCGGCTGGAGGAGGCCTCGGCCATGGGCCATGAGGAGGCCTTCGCCCGCCTCACCGCCGTCCCCGGCATCGGGCCCTGGACGGCCGCCGAGACGCTGCAGCGCAGCAACGGCGACCCGGACGCGGTCTCGGTCGGGGACTTCCACCTGCCCAACCTGGTCGGCTGGGCGCTGGCCGGCCGCCCCCGCAGCGACGACGCCCAGATGCTCGCGCTCCTGGAGCCCTACCGCCCCCAGCGCCACCGGGTCTGCCGCCTCCTGCTGGCCACGGCCGCCCACGCCCCCCGCTACGGCCCCCGGCTGACCCCCAACGACCACCGCCACCGCTGACCCCGGCGGCTGCCGCTACCGGACGGTGATGAAGGCCCCGGCGTCGCGTTCCGGACGGACCTTCGGCTCCTCCGCGGGCCGGCCGACGGCGACGGCGCCCATCGGGTCCCACCCCTGGGGGAGGTCCAGCGCCTCCCGTACGGTGTCGCGGCAGAACATGGTGGACGAGACCCAGGCGGAGCCGTACCCCTCGCCGGTGAGCGCGACCAGCAGGTTCTGCACGGCGGCGCCGGCGGCGACGGTGAACATCTCCCGTTCGGCGGCGGCCCGGCGCGGGTCCGGGTAGTCGTGCGAGCCGTCCGTCACCAGGCAGGGCACCACCAGGTACGGGGCGTCGCGCAGGACGTCGCCGCGGGCGGTGCGCCGGGCGATCTTCGCCTCGTCCCAGCCGTCGAGTTCGCGCAGGTCGCGCTGCCAGGCGGCGAGCATCGCGTCGAGCAGCCGGACCCGGGTGTCCGCCGACTCCAGCAGCACGAACCGCCAGGGCGTGGTGTGGTGCGGGGCGGGCGCGGTGACGGCGGCGGCGACGGCGCGGCGGACGGCGGCCGGGTCGACCGGCTCGGTGGTGAAGGAGCGGACGGTGCGCCGCAGGGTGACGGCCTGCCGCAGCGCCTCGGAGGTGCCGAGCCGGAACATGTCGTCGACGGCGGGCCGGACCAGCGGCCGGGCGCCGTCGCCGTCCTCGGCGGTGACGAGGTGTCCGAGTCCGCGCACGACGGCGACCGGGACGCCACTGGCCTTGCCCTTCACCAGGTCGGCGGCGGCGGCGAGTTCGTCGGCCGTCGCGGTGACGGTCATCTCCAGCCGGTTGCCGTGGCTGTCGGTGCGGCCGCGGTGGTCCTCCAGGACGGAGAGGCCCGCGGCGCCGATCGCCACGTCGGTCAGCCCGTTGCGCCAGGGCCGGCCGAAGGTGTCGGTGACGACGACGGCGAGCCGGCGGCCGGTCAGCCGCTGGAGCCGGGCCCGCAGAGCGCGGGCGGAGGCGTCCGGGTCCTCGGGCAGCAGCAGCACGGTGCCGGGGGCGGTGTTGGAGGCGTCGACCCCGGCGGCGGCCATGACGAGGCCGTTGCGGTTCTCCACGATCCGGACCGGCCCGCGCCGGGCGACCACCCGGACGGTCTCGGCGTCGATCGCGGCCTCGCGGTCGGCGGCGTGCAGCAGCCGGCCCTCGGCCTTGCTGACGATCTTCGAGGTGACCAGCAGGATGTCGCCGTCCTGGTACGTCCCCGCCTTGGCGATGAGCTCGCCGAGGTCCGCCCCGGCCGTGACCTCGGGCAGCCCGTCGACGCCGAGGACCTCCAGCGTCACTTGCGCACCTGCTCGGCCAGCGCGAGCGCCGCCCGCGCCATCTCGGCGGTGGCCTCGACGTCGGTCATCAGCAGCGGGACGGCCCGGCAGGCGATCCCGGCGGCCTCGACGGCGGCCACCGAGGCCTCGTCCACGGTGTCCACCAGCCACCCGTCGACGAGCGCCGCGCCGTAGTCGAGCGCGACCGCCTCCGCCGTGGCCTCGACGCCGACGGCGGCGAGCACCTTGTCGGCCATGCCGCGCACCGGCGCCCCGCCGATGATCGGGGAGAGCCCGACCACTGGCGCGGGCGCGGCGGCGACCGCCTCCCGGATGCCGGGGACGGCGAGGATGGTGCCGATCGAGACCACCGGGTTGGACGGCGGGAAGAGGATGACGTCCGCCTCGGCGATCGCCTCCAGCACACCGGGCGCGGGCTTGGCGGTGTCCGCGCCGACCGGGACGATCGCCTCGGCGTCCACCTCGGCGTGCAGCCGGACCCAGTACTCCTGGAAGTGGACCGCCCGGGTGCCCTGCTCGTCGGTGATCCGCACGTGGGTCTCGACCCGGTCGTCGCTCATCGGCAGCAGCCGCACGCCCGGCTTCCAGCGCACGCACAGCGCCTCGGTGACCTGGCTGAGGCTGTACCCGGCGGTGAGCATCTGGCTGCGCACGAGGTGGGTGGCGAAGTCGCGGTCGCCGAGCCCGAACCACTCGGGGCCGACGCCGTACTCCTTCATCTCGGCCTTGATGGACCAGGTCTCGTCGGTCCGGCCCCAGCCCTGTTCCTCGTGGATGCCGCCGCCGAGGGTGTACATCACGGTGTCGAGGTCGGGGCAGACCTTGAGGCCGTAGAGGTGGATGTCGTCGCCGGTGTTGCCGATGACGGTGATCTCGTCCTGCGGTCCGACCGCCGCGAGGAGTCCGCGCAGGAAGCGCGCCCCGCCGATTCCGCCTGCCAGTGCCACGATGCGCATGGGGTTCATCCTGCCACGGTCCGACTTTCCGTCAGCCGTGATCAGTGCGACCCGGCCTGCGCCTGCCGCCCGGTGTGCTGCTCCTGGTGCTGCTCGGGGACGGCGGTGGCGCCGTACTGGTTCATCTCGGTCAGGCCGGGGGCGTAGAGGTGGATGGAGACGGCGGGTTCGAGCGCGCCGTTGACGACCTCGTGCAGGTAGCCGGAGGAGAACACCCGCTGCCCGCCGGGCCGCAGGGTGCGGGCGATCGCGCCGCTGGGGTCGCCCCCGGCCGAGGGCTGGGGGAGGGTGAGGGAGCGCTCGATCAGCTCGCCCCGGACGACGCTCATCACGCCGGAGGACTCGCCGTGGTCGTGGAAGCCGCTGGACTGCCCGGGCAGCCAGCTGAGCAGCCAGACCTCGTAGCCGGGGCCGGTCTCCAGCCGGGCGTACCAGCGGGTCAGCGCGTCGTAGCGGACCAGCGGCTCCCAGCGGGAGCGGTCGGCGGCGATCTCGCGCACCAGCCGGGCGTACTCGGCGACGGTGGTGGGGTGGGCGGGCAGGTCGGTGCGCGCCAGGTGCGGGAAGGCGAGCGGGTCGCCGGCGATGGAGACGTCGCTGAGGCCGTCGGCCCACTGGCGGGTCCGGGCGTCGGCGGGGGTGCCGGTGCGGACGGTGGCGGGGCCACGGCGGGAGAGCTTGTTGCGGTCGCGGTTCCGCTTGCGGATGCGGATCATGCGCACGGGAGTCGTCCTCGGAAGGGTCGGCCGGTTCGTCGGGATCGGCCGGATCCGGGATGTCCTGGGACGGGAATCGCGGGCGGCCTCTGTGCTTCCTGGGGGCGGCGCGCGGTGGGACGCGGGCGCCTAGATACAGCAGGAACAGAGGCGACAACAAGAGTTCACGGCACGGCGGAGCGTGGAACCGCTCCGGGGGCTGGCGAACTCTGACATAGGAGCAAGGACACCGCATCCGCAGGGGCGGTGTCAAACCGAAGGATGCGGCATTCGAGTGGGTTAGGTCCGGATCTTTCCCTGATGGGGTGATTCATCACTCTCTATGTTTCGATGGGAAGATCGCCGGGAAGGCAGGCCGATGACCGGCCTGTGACGGTGACCGAGCGTCACCCGGTGAATGGTTGCGGATGGTTCGGCACCGTTCAGGACCTTGAGATGGAAGGTCCGATGTGTCCGGATATGTACACTATTCGTAACGGCTTGGTGCCAGGGAGTGAATCCCAGCCCCAATACCAGAGCTCGGCTTGACTGGGCCAGAGTGACGCAACTGTAATTTCACTCGTGTCGTCAGCCGCACGAGGCAACGGCAACCACGGGGACGCCAAGTAGGGGCAGAGGAGGCGCGCCACATGAGCGAGCTCTTTGAGCTGTTGATCGGGGACGGCATCGCGGAGGACGAGGAGGAACTCGGCTGGCAGGAGCGCGCGTTGTGCGCCCAGACCGACCCCGAGTCCTTCTTCCCCGAGAAGGGCGGCTCGACCCGCGAGGCCAAGAAGGTCTGCCTCGCCTGCGAGGTCCGTTCCGAGTGCCTGGAGTACGCCCTCGCCAATGACGAGCGTTTCGGCATCTGGGGCGGCCTCTCCGAGCGCGAGCGCCGTCGGCTCAAGAAGAGCGCGGTCTGACCGGGCGGCCCCCGCCCCCCGCTGACCCTTCGACAGCGACGGACAACCGCACAGCTGTACGGGCGCCTCACCGCGGTGGTGGGGCGCTTTCGTGTTCCCGGGACCCCTTCACCGTCCCCGCACGCACACCCCGGACGAAGCGGCCACCCGGAGCCGTTAGTGTGGTGCGCCATCCGGTTGCCGTTCACCGGCTGTGTCCACCGAGAACTGGGGCCCGCGCACGCGATGACCGTCTACAGCCACCAGAGCGGCTCCACCGCTTCCCGGCCGCCCGCCTATCCGCGCCACCTGGTCACCGCCGTGATCGTCTCGCACGACGGCGCCCGCTGGCTCCCGCGGGCCATGGCCGGCCTGCTCGGTCAGGACCGCCAGGTCCAGCGCGTCCTCGCGGTCGACACCGGATCCACCGACAACTCTCCGCAACTGCTCGCGGACACCCTCGCCGACTGGCTGCCCGAGAGCGGACCGCTGGTCCTCGGCCGCCGGGCCGGCTTCGGCACCGCCGTCCACGAGGCCGTGGCGGGCAGTGCGCCCCTGCGCCCGGAGGACCTCCCGTACCGGCTCGACCCCTCCGGCTACGACCCGGTCACCGGCGGCTGGGACGACTTCGGCGACCCGCTCGCCCAGGAGGACGACCTCGGCCGCGGCGGCCCGCGCGAGACCCGGCCGGTCGAGTGGCTCTGGCTGCTGCACGACGACTGCGAGCCGCAGACCGACGCCCTGCGCCGACTGCTCCAGGTCGCCGACTCCACCCCCAGCGCCGCCGTGGTCGGCCCCAAGCTGCGCAGCTGGTACGACCGCCGCCAGCTCCTCGAGGTCGGCGTCACCATCGCCCGCTCCGGCCGCCGCTGGACCGGCCTCGACCGCCGCGAGCAGGACCAGGGCCAGCACGACCAGGTCCGCCCGGTGCTCGCCGTCTCCAGCGCCGGCATGCTGGTGCGCCGGGACGTCTTCGAGGAGCTCGGCGGCTTCGACCGGGCCCTCCCGCTGATGCGGGACGACACCGACTTCTGCTGGCGGGTCAACGCCGCCGGCCACCGCGTGGTGGTCGCCCCCGACGCCGTGCTGCGGCACGCCGAGGCGGCCGCCCGCGAGCGCCGGGCGATCGACTGCGGCCCCGCCCACCCGCACCGGATGGACAAGGCCGGCGCCGTCTACACCCTGCTCACCAACTGCAAGGGCGCGCTCTTCCCCTACGTCCTGCTGCGGCTGGTGCTCGGCACCCTGCTGCGGGCCGTCACCAACCTGCTCGGCAAGGACCCGCGCCAGGCCTTCGACGAACTCGCTGGCCTCGGCCACGAACTCGTCCGCTTCCCACGGCTGTTGGCCGGGCGCAAACGCCGCGCCAAGTCCCGGTCGGCGGACGCCCTGGACGACCGCACGCTCTTCCCGGCCCCCGGCGCCACCACCCGGCTGGCGGTCGAGGGCGTCGTCGGCTCGCTCGGGATAGGGGGCGGCGACGACACCGGCCGGCACGGCTCGGCCGAGGCCGGCGGCGACGAGGACGCCGAGGACCTGGTCGTCGAGCAGTTCGCCCTGCTCAAGAAGCTCGCCCGGCGCCCGGCGCCGGTGCTGTTCGCGGCCCTGCTGGTGTTCGCCCTGATCGCCTGCCGCGGCCTGCTCGGCAGCGGCGAGCTGTTCGGCGGCGCCCTGCTGCCGGCGGCCGACGGGGCCGGCGGCCTCTGGTCGATGTACGCGGACGCCTGGCACCCGGTCGGCACCGGGTCCACCGCCGCCGCACCGCCGTACCTCGGCGTGCTCGCGGTGCTCTCCTGGATCCTGTTCGACCACGCCGACCTCGCGCTCACCCTGCTCGTGGTGCTCTCCGTCCCGCTGTCCGCGGTCAGCGCCTACCTGGTGTCCCGGCCGCTGCTGGACTCCAAGCTGGTCCGCGCCTGGGCCAGCGCCACCTACGCGCTGCTGCCCGCCGCGACCGGCGCGCTCGCCCAGGGCCGGATCGGCACCGCCGTGCTCGCCGTGCTGCTGCCGCCG
>NZ_LFVW01000566.1:0-7555 GCF_001182915.1 Kitasatospora sp. MY 5-36 | reverse complement strand
GGGCAGCCGGCGGGCCAGCACCCCGCCGGCGACGACGGTGAACGCGCCGGCGGCGTACATCGGCCAGTTGTAGCGGACGACCTCGCGCACACCCGACGGGCGGGGGCCGTCCGGCACGGGACCGGGGGCGGGAGCGGGGACGGAGGCGGCGGGGGCGGCGGGGGCGGTCATCGGGCGGCTCCGGTGAGGGGGCGGCGTTCCCCGGCGTGCCAGCCGTAGTCGAGGCCGGCGACGTGGAAGGCGTTGGCGAGCACCGGCCGGCTGCCGGCCAGCGGGCCGTGGTCGAAGAAGGTGAGCCGGGGCACCTCGACGGCCACCGGGGCGGGTTCCCAGTGGGCGCGGGTGGCCTTGACCACGATCATCGACCGGGTCTGCGGCTCGAACTCGAAGGTGTAGGGCAGCGGGCCGGCGAAGCGGCGCGCGGCGCGGGCGTCCGCGAACGGGCTGCCCGGCGGGAGGGCGGCGGGGGCGCTGCCGAGGTCGGCGCGCACGTGCAGGTCGGCGCGGCCGTCGCCGCTGACCACCTTGAACTCCAGGGTCTCGTCGACCACCCGGGTGCCGATCCGGGCGTGCCGGTAGTGGTAGCGGGAGAAGGCGTTGCCGCCGAGCGCCATCATCCGGCTGTCGGTGTCGGAGCGCAGGATGCGCAGGCCGCGCATGGTGCGGCCGCCGGGGGTCGGGAAGCGGGTGAAGACCCGGTAGCCGGTCAGGATGAAGTCCCGGCCGAGGCGGGCGGGCAGGGCGGCCGGGCGCAGTGCCCGGGCGTCCACGACGGCGGCGGCGACGAAGCCGTGCTCGGTGCCGTCGGGGTCGGTGTAGGTGTCGAGGGCGAGGCCGGGCGGCACCAGCGGGGCGAGCAGGCGGGGCGGCAGGGCGTAGGTGAGGACGAGCGAGTGCGCGAAGCGGGTGCGCATCGCGAAGGGGTGGCGTTGCAGCAGGTGTCGCACGGTCGACTCCGTGGTCGGGTAGGGGGGTTCGGAGCGTGACGGGGCAGCACGGGACCGCCCTTCACCGCAGGCCGCGGCGGGGTTTTCTCGCGCGTCCTCATCATGGCGCACGACTTTGAACGTGTTCAACTCGGGGGTCGGAGGGGTGGACGGGGTGCGCGAACGCCCAGGGCCCGCGCTGCGCGAGCGCGGGCCCCGGGCGTGGCGGAGGCGGGGTCAGGGTGTGGCGGAGACGGGGTCAGGGTGTGGCGGGGAAGGGCCCCGGGCGTGGCGGAGGCGGGGTCAGGCCGGGTCGTCCTCGGGGTCCGGGGCCGGGACGCGGCCGGCCAACAGGGCGTGGCCGAGCGCGGTGGGGCGGTGGGTGACGGAGCGGCCGGTGCGGTCCTTGGTGGTCAGCCCGGAGTCGGCCAGGACGGTGGCGTGCTCGCTCGCGGAGGCGGTGGAGATGTCGAGATGACCCGCCAGGTCCTTGGTCGAGCAGGGCCCGTGGGCCGCGATGGCCTCCAGGGCGGCGGCCCTGGTCTGGCCGAGCAGCGCGGTCAGGGTGCGGCTGGGGGTCGGCTCGGGCTCGGCGCGCAAGGGACCACCGATCCGGGCGGGGTACAGGAGCACCGGCTGCTGGGCCGGGTCCTCGAAACGGGCGATGACGGGCCGGCGGGGGCCGAACACGCACGGCTGGAGCAGCAGCCCCCGGCCGTCCAGGCGCACGTCGTGCCGGCATCCGCCGGCCAGCGGGAAGCTCAGCACCGGGCGGCGCCAGGACACCGTCGGGTGCAGCGAGCCGAGCACCCGGTCCGGCTCGGCGATCCGGCGCCGGCGCCCGTGCTCGGTGGTGACGATGGTCTCGATCTGCCGCCGGTACGGGTCGATCGCCCGGGTCTGGTAGTCGGCGGTGACGTTGCCCAGCAGCCTGCGGGCCCGGCGGTCGCCGGCCGCGACGCCCCGGGCGAAGGCGCTCAACTGCCGCTCCCCGCCGACCGAGCGCAGGTGGTCGCGCAGCGGCGCCTCGGGCGCCTGGGCGGTGGCGCTCTCGGTGGCGCCCGGGTCGCGCCGCACCGCGAGGAACTCCGGGATCGCCGTGGGGGTGTAGAGGTCGAAGAGCAGCGCGGTGCGCGGGTTCCAGGAGGCCCGCAGCTGCTCGCGCCAGGCCTGGAAACGCGGGTCGCGCACCCCGCTGACCAGGGCGTGCACGCTCAGGGAGAGCTCCATCGACATGTCGGGGCGCTCCGCCACCCGGAGCCGCTCCAGGTCGTCCGTACCGAAGAAGATTCGCAGCACGGTCGCGATCGTCGCCCGGATGCGGCACCGCCGCAAGACCGTTCGGCGAGAACCGAATCCATTGCCGGGCGGGCCGCCGTCCGGCGAGCATCGGGCTGTCGGCGGGCCCGGATTCAGGGCTCTCGGGCGGGAGGCCCGAGAGCCGGACCGGACACCCGGCGGGCACCCGGCGGGCGGCCGTCCCGGGGGGCTTCCGTGCCTGGACGACCCACCCCGGCCCGCTCCCCGCTCCCCCCGCACGAGTGGTTTCGTCCCCCGCCTCGGCCCCGGAGACGGTCGGTGGACGGATGATCGCTTCCGGGGCCGTACCGGGCGGCCAGGGAAGGACGGTTCGGGACGATGGGCACGACGCGGCGTTCGCTGCTGGGCGCGGCGCTGGGCGCCCCGCTACTGGGGTGGCTCACCGGGACGGCGGCCGGTGCCGTTGACGGCGGCACCGACCGCACCGGGAGTCTGGGCACGCTCTCCGACGGCTGGGTGGAGGCGCGCTGGACCCCGGAGGCACAGGCCCAGCTGGACCGCTTCCACGCGATGGTGGACGTCGTCGCCCCGGCGCGCATGGTGCTGGACCAACGGGGCCCGGCGGTCCACCTGCCGATCCGCTCCGCCGTGGGCGACCCGTCCCTCGCCAACCCACCGAAGGCGCACGGCGACGGGGCGCTGGACGGCGGGGTCTCCGTCCGCACCTCCAAGGGCGACTACCGGGTGGTCAACCTGTCCGGCGCGATCAAGGACGGCCTGGGCTCGGGCCGGTGCGAGGTCAGCGGGGCGGAGATGGGGCACCGCTCGGCCTTCCGCTGCGGCCTCACCGAGGGCAAGCTGACGGCCGATCCGGTGCCGGCCGGGAAGCCGATGAAGGTCCGGCTCAGCGGGGTGCCGCTGCGCCCCACCCAGGAGGCGGTGGACGCGTACACCGCCAACTTCGGCGCGCACCCGGTCACCGTGGACACGGTGCTCGCCTACGTCACGGCCCAGGGGACGTACACCCCTCCTCCGGCCGCCCAGGAGCAGAAGGCGTAGCGGGCCGGTCGTTGCGGGGCGTCCGGGACTGGGCGGGCACGCCGCCGCCGAAGCGCCGCTCGCGCACCGCGTACGCCCGGACCGCCCCGCGCAGCCGGGCCAGGTCGTAGTCCGGCCACGGCGTGGGGTCGAACAGCAGCTCGGCGTAGGCGAGCTGCCAGGGCAGGAAGTTGCTGATCCGCTGCTCCCCGGAGGTGCGGATCAGCAGGTCCACGTCCGGGAGGTCCGGGACGTACAGGTGCCGGGCGAGGTCGGCCGGGCCGATCGCCTCCGGGCTGATCCGGCCCGCCACCGCCTCGGCGGCCAGGCTCCGTGCCGCGGCGGCCAGTTCCTCCCGTCCGCCGTAGTCCACGCAGACCGTCAGGGTCAGCGTGCCGTTGTTCGACGTCAGGCTCTCCACCAGTGCGATGGAGGAGGCGAGCGACTCGTCCACCCGGTCCCGCCGGCCGCACCAGCGGATCCGTACGCCGAGCGCGTGCAGGCCCTCCGCGCTGCGGGTGAGGCCGTCGGCCAGCGAGTCGAACAGCGCGGTCAGTTCCTCGGGCGGGCGGTCCCAGTTCTCGGTGGAGAACGCGTACAGGCTCAGGTGGCGGATGCCCAGCCGCAGCGCCGCGTTGACCAGGCGCAGCGCGGCCCGCTGCCCGGCCCGGTGGCCGTGCCGGGCGGGCAGCCGACGGGCCTCGGCCCAGCGGCGGTTGCCGTCCATGATCACGGCGACGTGGGCGGGCGCGCCCTCGGGAGGCGCGGGCCGGGCGCGGCGGTGGGGCGTGGTGCCGTCGGAGCTCAGCGGGGTGAGGCCCTCGGTCAGGACGCGTGAGCGCAGCAGGGTCACTTCGTCGTACTGGAGCTGGGCGCCGAGCAGCAGGGTGTGCAGGAACGGACGGCAGCCGGGGGCGGCGAGCCAGGTGGCGGGCAGGGCCTGCTCCAGCAGGCGGTGCAGGTGCCTCTGCTGGCTCTCGACCAGCTCGTCCAGGGCGGTGCGGCGGTCGGGTCGGCGGTCGTCCTGACTCTTGTCCCGGCCGAAGTCGGCGACGGTCAGGCCGAGTCGGCGCAGGTCGTCCTGCGGCAGGTAGCAGCGGCCGGCCGCGAGGTCGAGCGGGAGGTCCTCCAGGATGTCCGCCAGCTGGCAGGCCTCCCCCAGCGCGGACAGCGCGCCCGCCGCCCGCGGGCCCCGCGCGCCCAGCAGCGGGGCCCACAGCTCGGTGACCGTCCCCGCGACGCCCCGCAGGTGGCGGCGCTGGTCCGCGTGGGTCTCGAAGGCGGGCGGGCGGGCGCCGTCGGCCCGGGTGGCGTCCAGGAACTCCTCGACCAGCGCCCGGTCCAGCTCCCAGCGCCGCACGGTGTCGACGAAGGCCCGGCGCAGCGGGTGGTCGCTGCGGCCGGCCGCGAGGTCGGCCAGGGTGTCGGCCCGCCAGCGGGCGAACCGGCGCTCGCGCTCGGCGGGGTCGGCGGCGCCCTGGGCGTCCTCGTCACCGTGGGAGTCGGAGTCGGAGTCGGCAGCGGCGTCGTCGGCGATCCGGTCGGACCGGGAGGCGAAGCCGTTGACGGCGTGGAAGTACGGCCGCACCTCGGGCGGCAGCGTGTCGCTGATCGCCCGCAGCGGGGCCTGGTGGGCGGCCACCTCCCGCTCGCAGAGCCGGTACGACTCCGCCAGCTCCGGCGGACCGCCCACCGCTGCCGCCCCGTTCGCCGCCATGCCCGTTCCCCGCCCCTCTCCGCCACCGCGCACCGTGCACCGCTGTTCGCCGTGCACCGTCTGGTCAACGAGGCGGCGGCGGATCGGTGGCGATCCGGGCGGACCCCGGCCGTCGGCCCCGGCTCCGCGCGCGGTCCGGTCCGGTCCGGTCCGGCCTGGCCTGGCCTGGCCTCAGCCGAGGTCGGCCGGGGACTCCACCACCACGCCGTACAGGTCGCCGATCGTCGCCAGCGCCGCGCGGTGGACCTGGGCGGCCGTCAGCCCGGTGCCCGCCGACTCCAGCGGGCGGGTGGCGCAGGCGGCGGCCACGACGGTCGGGCGGTTGCCGCGCAGGAAGGCGCCGGCCGTCGTGAAGGCCACGCACATGTGGGTCATGAACCCGGCGACGACGACGTCCCGGCGGCCGGCGGCGTCGAGCAGTTCGCCCAGCTCGGTGCCGACGAAGGCGTCCGGGGCCTGCTTGACCACCACCCGCTCGCCCTCGGCCGGGGCCACGCTCGGGTGGATCCGCCCGATCTCGGCCCGGATGTCGTACGGGGTGCCCTCGCCGCCGTCGTTGATCACGTGGATCACGGGGGCGCCGGCGTCCCGGGCCCGGGCGAGCAGGTCGGCACCGGCGTCGAGCGCCTCCTGCCAGCCCTCCAGTTCCATCACGCCGCGCACGTAGGTGTTCTGGTAGTCGATCATGATCAGGGTCGAGTCGCCGAGCGCGGCGGGCTGCTCGTCGAGGCCGTTGAGGGTGCGCAGGGTCGTCGTGGGCATGGGGTGCCGCCTTCACGGTCGGGAGTCGGGGATCTCGCAGGTCACACCTGGTGCGGCCGGCTTCGAGAACGCTACGGGCGGCGCTCGCGTGTCGGCAATGTCGCCTAACATGCAGATTCCGACATCGACGGGGAAGAGCGCCCCGGGGAGCGAGGGGGGCAGGCAGTGGCCGCACCGGCTGCGCAACGGCTGATCGTCATCGTGCTGTTCGAGGGCGTCGACCTGCTCGACGTGACCGGCCCGCCCGAGGTGTTCTCCCTGGTCCGCCGGGAGACCGACGACGCGACCGGCTACCGGGTCGCCCTCGCCGCCGAGACGGCGGCGCCGGTCACCACCTCGGCGGGCGTGCGCATCCTGCCCGACCTCACCTTCGACGAGGCCGCCCGGAGCCGGATCGACACCCTGCTGGTGCCCGGCTCGGTCGAGGTGGACGAGCGCCGCCGGGTCCGCGCGCTCACCGACCCGGCGGTGGTCGACCGGGTCCGCACCCTGGCCGCCCGCTCGCGCCGGGTGGCGAGCGTCTGCGTCGGCGCGCACCTGCTCGCCGCCGCCGGGCTGCTGGACGGGCGGCGCGCCACCACCCACTGGTCCACGGCCGGCCAACTCGCCGAGGAGCACCCGGAGATCGAGGTCGACCCGGACCCGATCTTCATCCGCGAGGGCGAGGTCTGGACGGGCGCGGGCATCAGCGCCTGCCTGGACCTTTCGCTCGCCCTGGTCGCCGAGGACTTCGGCGAGGAGCTGGCCCTGCGGGTCGCCCGCCAGCTCGTCATGTACCTCAAACGCCCCAGCGGCCAGAGCCAGTTCAGCGTCCCACTGGAGCCCGTGTCGACCACCCGGCGGATCGAGGAGCTGCGCCACCACATCCTGCGCAACCTCTCCGGACGGCTCACCGTCCCGGACCTCGCGGCCCACGCCCACGTCGGCGAACGGCAGTTGACCCGGATCTTCAAGACGGAGCTGGGCACCACCCCGAGCGCCTACGTCGAGTCGGCCCGGGTCGAACTGGCCCGCCACCGGCTGGAGTCCACCGACGCGACGCTCGAACGCATCGCCACCGCCTGCGGGTTCGGCACCGTCGACACCCTGGTGCGCGCCTTCCGCCGCCGCCTCGGGACGACGCCGACCGACTACCGGCAGCGCTTCCGGACGGCTGCCGCACCCACCGCGATCCCCACCGCTGCCAGGGCGACCGTCACGGCAGCCGGACGGTGAACTCCGTACGGCCGGGCCGGCTCGCCACCGTCACCGTGCCGCCGTGCGCCCCGACCACGGCCCGGACGATCGCCAGGCCGAGCCCGGTCGAGCCGGTCGCACGGGAGCGGGCCCGGTCGCCCCGGACGAAGCGCTCGAAGACCCGCTCGGCCAGCTCCGGCGCGATCCCCGGGCCGTCGTCCGTGACGCTCAACTCGACCTGGCCGTCCGCCCGTTCGAGCCGCAGCTCGACCTCGGTGCCGGGCGGGGTGTGGCTCCGGGCGTTGGCCAGCAGGTTGGCCACCACCTGGCTCAGCCGGTGCCCGTCCCCGCGCACCAGCACCGGCTCCTCGGGCAGGACGAGCCGCCAGCGGTGCTCCGGCCCGGCGGCACGGGCGTCGGCCACCGCGTCGAGGGCGGTCCGGGTCAGGTCCACCTCCTCCTCGGCCAGCGGGCGGCCGGCGTCCAGCCGGGCGAGCAGCAGCAGGTCCTCGACGATCGCCCCCATCCGCAGCGCCTCGGCGTCGATCCGCTCCAGTGAGCGCCGCACCTCGGGCGGCACCGGCCCGGGGTGGCGCAGCGCCAGCTCGGCGTGGCCGCGGACCGCCGCGACCGGGGTGCGCAGCTCGTGGCTGGCGTCGGCGGCGAAGCCGCGCAG
>NZ_LFVW01000565.1:0-7612 GCF_001182915.1 Kitasatospora sp. MY 5-36 | reverse complement strand
CGAGACCGAGCCGGTGGACCCGCGGGCCGGGCACATCCCGGGCGCGGTCTCGGCGCCGACGGCCGACAACGTGGGCCCGGACGGCCGGTTCCGGCCGGCCGCCGAGCTGGCCGCCCGGTTCCGTGGGCTGGGCGCGGGGGAGCGGGAGACGGCGGTGTACTGCGGTTCGGGCGTGACGGCGGCGCACCAGGTCCTGGCGCTGGAGGTGGCGGGCCTGCCGGCCGCGCTGTACCCGGGCTCGTGGAGCGAGTGGTCGAGCGACGGGGCGCGCCCGGTGGCGGTCACCGACCAGCCGGGCTGATCTCCCCGGGCATGCCGAAGGGGCGGGAGGCCCGGCCTCCCGCCCCTTCGGCGTCGCTACTCCTGCTTCTTGCGCCGGCTGCCGAAGACGATCTCGTCCCAGCTGGGCACGGTGGCCCGGCGACCGGGCCGGACGCCGTCCGCCTCGGCCTGCCGGTCGGTGGTGCCGACCAGGCGCTCGCGGTGCGGGGCGACGGCGCGCGGCATCAGGATGTCGGCGTAGGCCGAGCCCGCGCCGACCGCCGGGGCGGCGGCCGCAGCGGCCGACTCCTCGGTCTCCTCGGCGACCTCGGCGGGCACCGGCTCGATCGGGGCGGGGGCGCCGACGGCGAGGTCGCCGCGGAAGGCGGGGACCACGTCGAGCAGGCTGGTCAGCGAGTCCCGGGCGTCGGCGGTGGCCTCCCGCGACTCGCGGACCTCGCGGGACGACATGATGCGGTCGGCCGAGGGCCGGTCGATCATCGGGCGGGGCGGCCGGTCCTGGGGGAGCCGGGCGATCCGCGGGATGAACGGGAAGACCGACTCCTCCTCGCGCTCGACGTTCTCGCCGATCAGCGCGCGGGCCTCGTCGTCGTTGGGCTGGACCAGGCGCCGGGGCGGGTCGTACGTCCAGGAGGCACTGCGGCCCTCGCCGTCGGCCCGGTAGGAGAGGATGACCTCCCAGGTGCCGTCGTCGCGCCGCCAGGAGTCCCAGCGCTCGGTCTCCTTCTCGGCGCCGCGCAGCGCGAGCCGCTCGGCGACGGCCTCGCCGAGCTGCGGGCCGGGGGACTCGCCGTTGCGGCGGATGGCGGTCTTGCGGGCGCGCTCGGCCATGAAGGCGCGCTCGGCGAGCACCGGGCCCTCGAAGCGGCGGACGCGGTCGACGGAGATCCCGGCGGCCTGGGCGACCTCCTCCGCGGAGGCACCGGCTCGTATCCGCGCCTGGATGTCCCGGGGGCGGAGGTGGCTCTCGACCTCGATCTCGATCTGGCCGAGGCGCGGCCGGTCGCCACGGATGGCGGCGCGCAGCCGTTCGTCGATGGGAAGGGTGTACTCCGTGCTGTCGGCAGCCTTGAGCACCAGCCGTGTGCCGTCGTTGCTGACGGCCACAACCCGCAGTTCGGGCACGGTTACCTCCCGGGTGGTGCCTGCCGACGTCACCTGCGTCGCTGCTCCCGTACTGAGTGTGGCCTGCCCACTCGCGACTGGCCACAACCTTGCTGAGTTCCCCGGCGTGTCGGGCTTACGCCCGCGCACGCCGCTGTGGCACGGTTGCCTTTTTGCCACGCCATCGGTTGACGTCGCGCCTGGGTGTCCCGGCCGTCCTCGCACGCGCAGTGAACGCGACGTTCCGGGACGGGCGTCGCCGTGCGTGCCCGGTCCGTGTCTCCTTGTCAAGCTGCCGGTGGGGGCGCAGTCGACAAGTCGACCCAAGGCTCGGGCTTTACGAACAGTACTCCATTCGTGGCATCCACAGGGGCGGCTCGCCGCTCAAGTCTCCCGCGATTCACGGGAATCTCAAGAGCGTGCTCCCCCGACGGCGGAGCACCGCCGGACGGACGGTGATCATCTTCACACAATCCGGGCGCCGAGAACCGCATTTTCGTCCCTTGTGTCCTTCTTTGGGCAAGATGGAGAGCCTTGTACGAAGAACAGCCGTAGGGACCGAGGGATGTTGATGCCGGAGCGGAGCCCCGCCGAGGAGGGCGGCAAGGCCAAGGAGGAGCGCAGGCGCATCGATCTGAGTGTGGCTCAGGTCGCGGCGAGTGCGCTGGCCACGGTGGTGGGTGCGCTGCTGGCCTCCGAACTGGGGGTGTACGGCACGATCCTGGGCGCCGCCGTGGTGAGCATCGGGGCCACCACCGGCGGCGCGGTGTTCCAGCACATCTTCAAGCGGACCGGCGAGCAGCTGCGCGAGGCGGTGGACCGGGGGCCGAACCAGGCGGCCAACACCCTGCGCCAGGTGCCGGTCGAGTCCGAGCTGCCGGAGACGCGGGTGCAGCCGCCGGTGATCACCTCGGAGTGGAACGAGCCGCAGGTGGTCCGGGCGCGTCGCCGGTGGGGCTGGAAGACGTACGCGGCGGTGTCCGGGTTGGTCTTCGTGCTGGCGATGACGCCGATCGTGGTGTTCGAACTGGCCACCGGGCAGCCGGTGTCGGCGACGGTCAAGGGCGAGTCCGGCAACGGCACGTCCTTCGGCGGCTCGGTGGCGCCCAAGTCCTCCCGGCAACAGGACGCCCCGCCGGAGCGGCCGTCCCAGGGCGGGAACGGGAAGCAGGGGCAGGACAACGCGCCCTCCGGCGGCGCCTCCGCCCCGTCGACCACCCGGCCGAGCCGGGAGCCGGTCGACACGCCGAGCACCGGCGCGGGGACGGGCTCGCCCTCGGCGGGCCCGAGCGCGACCCCGTCGGCCGGCGCCTCCCCGTCGGCGGGAGGCGGGAAGCCCACCGGCGGAGCGACCCCGCAGCCGACGGCGCCGAACAGCGCCCCGGCGAACGAACCGGCGAAGGCGCCGGTGGCCCCGCCGCCGGCCGACGGGAACAACGCGGCGACGCCCTAGTCGCCCAGCACCCGGCGCAGGTAGTCGTTGCCGAACAGCCGCCGCGGGTCGACCTCGTCGCGCAGTGCGGTGAAGTCGCCGAAGTGCGGGTAGACGCCGGCCAGGTAGGCGGCGTCGCGGGTGTGCAGCTTGCCCCAGTGCGGCCGTCCCTGATGGGCGGTCATCAGCTGTTCCACGCCGGTGAAGTAGCCCTGGTCGGCGGTGCCCCGGTAGAGGTGGACGGCGATGTAGGCGCTGTCCCGGCCGGAGGCGGTGGAGAGCCAGAGGTCGTCGGAGGGGGCGAAGCGCACCTCGACCGGGAAGCCGACCTTCCAGTCGGAGCGCTCGACCAGGGACTTCAGCTCGCGCAGCACCTCGCCGACGGCCGCGCGCGGCACCGCGTACTCCATCTCCACGAAGCGGACCTTGCGCGGGCTGGTGAACACCTTGTACGCGGTGTCGGTGAAGCTGCGCTCGGACCAGGCCCGGCTGGCCAGCGAGGCGATCGAGGGGATCGAGCCGGGGAAGCGCCGGCCGACCCGGCAGGCCCCCTCCCAGACGGTGTTGGAGAGGAAGTCGTCCTCCAGCCACTCCTTGAACCGGGGCAGCGGGGCGGCCGGGCCCTGGCTGCGGTTGTTGCGCTTGGTGGAGCAGCGGTCGGTGTGCGGGAACCAGTAGAACTCGAAGTGCTCGTTGACGGCGGTGAGGTCGTCCAGGCGCTCCAGCACCTCGTCGAAGCCCATCGGCTGCTCGTGCGCGGTGAGCAGGAAGGCCGGTTCGACGCCGAAGGTGAGCGCGGTGATCACGCCGAGGGCGCCGAGGCCGAGCCGGGCGCCCTGGAAGAGCCGGGGGTTCTCGGTGGGGGAGCAGTGCCGGACGGTGCCGTCGGCGAGGACGATCTCCAGCGCGCGGATCTGGGCGGCCAGCGAGCCGGAGTCGCGGCCGGTGCCGTGGGTGCCGGTGCTGGTGGCGCCGGCCACGGTCTGGACCTCGATGTCGCCCATGTTGGTCAGCGAGAGGCCCTCGGTGGCGAGGACGCGGTTGAGCCGGTGCAGCGGGAGGCCGGACTCGACGGTGATGGTGCCGGCCTCGCGGTCGATCTCGCGGACGGCGGTGAGCGCGTGCGGGCGGATCTGGACGCCGTCGTCGGCGGAGGCGATCGAGGTGAAGGAGTGGCCGGATCCGACGGCCTTGACGGTGCGGCCCTGTTCGGCGGCCCGCCGGATCTCCCTGGCCAGCTCCTCCACGGTGCCGGGGGCGGCGGCCCGGGCGGGCCGGGCGCTCTGGTTGCCGGCCCAGTTGGTCCACCGGGTGGGGGTCGCGGTACTGGCCTGGGGCATTGCGCTGCCTCCTGCTCCGTGGCCGAACGGGTTCGGCGCGGTCCGGGGCGGCGCAGCCGCCCTACCCATGGGTAGCCCCGTGGGTAGGGCGAGGCTAGTCAGTTCACCGTTCGGCGTCTACGGTCCGTCCGGCCCCTTCGGCGGCCGTCCCGGCACCGGCTTCGGCGGTCAGGCCGGCGCGCAGCCGGCCGAGGCCGGCGAGGGCGGCGACCACTCCGAGCAGGCCGGCGGCCAGCGGCACCCAGTAGCCCGCGGCGGCGCCGGAGGCGTCGATCACCCAGCCGCCGGCCGAGGAGCCGGCCGCGACGCCGAGGGCCAGGCCGGTGGTGGTCCAGGTCATGCCCTCGGTCAGCTGGGCGGCCGGGACGAGCCGCTCGACCAGGGCCATCGCGGTGATCAGGGTGGGGGAGATGGCGATGCCGGCGACCAGCAGCGCGGCTCCGACCACGACCAGCCCGCCGATGCCGTGCACCGCGTGGGCGACCAGCAGCAGCGGCACCATGCTGACGGCCATGAACAGGACGCCGACGAGGAAGCGGACCGCCATCGAGCCGGTGAGCTTGAGGGTGCCGAAGACGACCCCGGCCAGGCAGGACCCGAGCGCCCACAGGGCGAGGATCACGCTGGAGATCGACTTGTGGCCCTGGGCCTCGGCGTAGGCGACGGTGACCACCTCGACCGAGCCGAAGATCGCGCCGGTGGCGACGAAGGTCAGGATCAGCGTCTGGAGGCCGCGGTTGAGGATGACCGAGCCGCCCTCCTGCCGGGCGGCCGGATGGACCGGCGGCTCGGTGGAGCGCTGCCCGGCGAACAGCAGGACGCCGACGGCGAGGAAGATCCCGGCGAGCAGCACGCCGGCTTCGGGGAAGACGGAGGTGGCGAGGCCGATGGAGAGGATCGGGCCGACGATGAAGCAGACCTCGTCGACCACGGCCTCGAAGGAGTAGGCGGTGTGCAGCTTGCCGGTGTCCTCGCGGTAGAGGTGGGCCCAGCGGGCGCGGACCATCGCGCCGGTGCTCGGCATCACGCCCATGCCGGCGGCGAAGACGAACAGCGTCCAGTCCGGGGCCTCCAGCCGGGCGCAGAGCAGCAGGCCGGTGACGGCGACGATGGTGAGCGCCATGGCGGGGACGATGATCCTGCGCTGGCCGTGCCGGTCCACCAGCCGGGAGACCTGCGGGCCGAGGAGCGCGGCGGAGACCGCGAGGCAGGCCGAGACCAGGCCGGCGACCCCGTAGGAGCCCCGGAGCTGGGACAGCATGGTCACGATGCCGATCCCGGTCATGGAGATCGGCAGTCGGGAGACGAAGCCGGTGGTGGAGAAGGCCAGAGTGCCGGGGGAGGCGAATATCTGGCGGTAGCTGGACAGCACGGGAGCTCCGGGCGGGGGAGTAAGGAACAAGGCTGGCAAACACAGCTTACGTACGTTGGCAAACGGTATTTTCCGGGCACTCGCGCGGCCCCGGCGACGGTGCCCGGTCCCTCAGTGGCAGGATCGGTTCCATGTCCGACGCGCGCAAACCCTCCCCGTCCGGCGCCGCCCCGTACGACGCCTTGCTGCTGCTGTCCTTCGGCGGGCCCGAGGGCCCCGAGGACGTCGTCCCGTTCCTGGAGAACGTCACCCGCGGCCGCGGCATCCCCAAGGAGCGGCTGAAGGAGGTGGGCAAGCACTACTTCATGTTCGGCGGGGTCAGCCCGATCAACGGGCAGAACCGCGAGCTGCTCGCCGCGCTGCGCGAGGACTTCGCCGAGCACGGGCTGGACCTCCCGGTCTACTGGGGCAACCGGAACTGGGCGCCCTACCTGGTCGACACCCTGCGGGAGCTGGCCGCCGACGGGCACCGCCGGATCGCCGTGCTCGCCACCAGCGCGTACGCCGGCTACTCGGGCTGCCGCCAGTACCGGGAGAACCTGGCCGACGCGCTGGCCGCGCTCGCCGAGGAGGGCGGGCCCGCCCTGCGGGTCGACAAGCTGCGGCACTTCTACAACCACCCGGGCTTCGTCGAGCCGATGGTCGACGCCGCCCTGGCCGCCCTGGACGAGCTGCCCGAGGCCGTCCGCGCCGGCGCCCGGCTGGCGTTCACCACCCACTCCATCCCGCACTCCATGGCCGAGTCCTCCGGCGCCCCGGACGACCCGGCCCGCGGCGAGTCCGGCGGCGCGTACGTCGCCCAGCACCTGGACGTGGCCCGGCTGATCGCCGCCGCGCTGGCCGAGCGCACCGGCGTGGCCGACCGGCCGTGGGAGCTGGTGTACCAGAGCCGCAGCGGGGCCCCGCACATCCCGTGGCTGGAACCCGACATCTGCGACCACCTGGAGGCCCAGCACGCCGACGGCGCGCCCGCCGTGGTGATGGTCCCGATCGGCTTCGTCTCCGACCACATGGAGGTCAAGTACGACCTCGACACCGAGGCCGTCGCCAAGGCCGCGGAGATCGGCCTGCCGGTCTCCCGCGCCGCCACCGTCGGCGCCGACCCCCGGTTCACCGCCGCCGTGCGCGAGCTCGTCCTGGAGCGCGCCGCCACCGAGCGCGGCGAGCCGGTGACCCGCTGCGCCCTGGGCGCCCTCGGCCCCAGCCACGACGTGTGCGCGGTGGCCTGCTGCCCCAACCCGCGGGCCCCGCGTCCGGCCGTCGCCGAGCGCTGACCGCCCGCTCCATCCGTCCCGCAAGTCCCGCCCGCTCCACCCGTCCCGCCCGTCCCGCTCGTCCCGTCGCCCCGGAGGAGAACCCCCGTGCCCACCCCCGCCCTGCCCGACGACGGCCTCCTCGACGACCTGCTGGAGGTCGCCCTGGACGCGGCCCGGCAGGCCGGCGCCCTGCTGCGCGACGGCCGCCCGGCCGACCTCGGCGTGGCCGGTACCAAGAGCAGCCCGGTCGACGTGGTCACCGAGATGGACCTCGCCTCCGAGAAGCTCGTCCTGGAGCTGATCACCGACCGCCGCCCCGAGGACGGCTACCTGGGCGAGGAGGGCGCCGAGCGGCCGGGCACCAGCGGGGTCCGCTGGGTCGTGGACCCGCTCGACGGAACGGTCAACTACCTTTACGGGCTGCCTTCCTGGGCGGTCAGCGTGGCCGCCGAGGTGGACGGCCGGGCGGTCGTCGGCGTGGTGTACGCGCCGGCCCGCGGCGAGCTGTTCCACGCCGTCCTGGGCCGCGGCGCCCGCCTCGACGGCCGCCCGCTCTCGGCCCGCCCGGCCCCGCCCTGGGGCCAGGCGCTGATCGCCACCGGCTTCAACTACGTCCAGCCGGTGCGGGTCCGGCAGGCCGAGGTGCTGCTGGCGCTGATGCCGGAGGTGCGGGACATCCGCCGGGGCGGGGCGGCCGCGGTGGACCTGTGCGACGTCGCCGCCGGGCGGCTGGACGGCTACTACGAGCGCGGCCTGGCCCCCTGGGACCGGGCGGCCGGCTGCCTGATCGCCACCGAGGCCGGCGCCCTGGTCGGCGGCCGGCCCG
>NZ_LFVW01000564.1:0-7614 GCF_001182915.1 Kitasatospora sp. MY 5-36 | reverse complement strand
CGGGCCCGGGACGAGCGCGGCGGGGACGAGCGCGACGGAGGGTGCCGGGGCGGCGAGCGACGGGTCCCCCTCCAGGATCCGCTGGTGCAGCAGGTCCAGCTCCGCCCCGGGCGCCACCCCCAGTTCGGCCAGGAACAGCTGACGCGCGCCCCGGAACACCGCCAGCGCGTCCGCCTGCCGCCCGGCCTGGTACAGCGCCCGCATCAGCAGCCCGTACGCCCGCTCGTGTAGCGGGTGCTCGGTGGTCAGCGAGGTCAGCTCCGGGATGCACCGGGAGTAGCGCCCCAGCGCCAGGTCCAGGGCGATCCGCTCCTCCAGCAGGGTCAGCCGCAGCTCCTGGAGCCGCTGGCGCTGCCGCTGCGCGAACGGTCCGGGGATGCCGGCCAGCGGCTCGCCCTGCCACAGCTCCAGGGCCTGGTTCAGCAGGTCGCGCGCCTGCTGCGGCTCCCCGGCGGCCGCCGTGCGCTCGGCCTGCGCCGCCAGCTCCTCCGCCTGCGCCGCGTCCACCGCGTGCTTGGGCAGCACCAGCCGGTAGCCGTCCCCGACCGAGGTCAGCACGGTCGGCGCGTCCGGCGCCTCGCCGTGCAGGACCTTGCGCCACCGCCAGGCGTAGGTGCGCACCGTCGTCATCGCGGTGCCCGGCGGCTCCTCGCCCCACAGGGCGTCGATCAGGTCGGTGGCGCTCGCGCCGTGGCCGGGCCGGAGCAGCAGCACCGCCAGCATCGCCTGCTGCTGGGGGCTGCCCACCTTCAGTACGGTCGCGCCGCGCTGCGCCCGCATCAAGCCCAGCACCGAGAACCGGAAATCATCCATTCCTGCACCTGCCCGCTTCATGTGCTCGCCCCCGCCCGCACGTGCCACCCCCGAATTGGTGAGTCCCTATCAACCCACGGGACCTGGCGGGATGTCGAGAGATCGTCGACCCGGTGGTGATCCGGTGTTGATCGGCCGTCGCCACAATCGGTGATGTGGCGCCCGCAGTCGGCCCGGCCCCTCACCGCCGGACCCGCCACGTCCCCGGTCGCCCGGCCGCCGACCGGCGACCCCCACGGCTCTCGGAGGCGGACGCCCATGAACACGGACCGGAACAGCGACCTGAGCACCGGCCGGAAAGCGGATCCGAACGCGGAACCGAGTACGGCGTTGAGCACGGACCTGAGCACCGACCGGGCCACGGACCGGCAGGGCGGACTGGACACCGACCTGCTCCACCGCCTGCTCGACGTCGACCCGGCCTGCGGACCCGTCGAACTGCTCCACCGCGCCCGGGGCGAGCGCCACCTCCCGTACCTGGTGCTCGCCGCGCTCGCCCGGGAGGACGTCCGGATGGGCGCGCACGCCCGGGACGAGCTGCGGCGCGCCCGCGACCGGGTCGAGTGTTACGCCCGGGTCGCCCGCGACCTCGCCGACGCCACCGGGGTCCGCCCCATCCGCGACCTGCCGCTGGCTGGCTACTACCCGCCCGACCTGCCCCGGCCGCTGGCCGAGCTCAGCCTCGTCAGCCCCACCGAGGCCTCGCTCTGGCAGGCCGTCAACCGGCTGGTCACCGACCACCCGGTGGAGTCCGTGGAGGTCACCCTGCTCGGCGAGCGCCCCCGGCACACCGCCGTCACCCTGCGCTGGCCGGCCGGGGACCCGCTGCTCGACCCGTGGTACCAGGTGCGGGTCGCGACCGCCGCGCTCCCCGGCGACCTCGCCACCGTCCCGGTCCGCCCCTACCTGGCCGCCGACGACCACGTCGAATGCCTGATCGCCCTCGCCGAGGAAGGGCTCGGGCGCACCTTCCTCGCGGGCGACGTGATCGACGTGGCCCGGCTCGCCGGGCAGCCCTTCGAGCCCGTCGAGACCGCCGCGGTGGTCGCCGCCTACCGGCTCGCCCCGGAGGCCGCCGCCCTCCTCGACCTCGCCGCCGAGCACGTGCCGCTCGGCGCCCTGCGGGACGTGCGCACCGTCCTGGAGGCCGAGGTCGCCCCCGAACTCCGCCGCCGGACCTCTGCCGGCACCCCGCCGTGCCACGGCACCTCGCCGCGCCACGGCACGCTGCTGCGCCGCACCGTCATCCGGCACCAGTGGGACGAGGCGCTGCTGCTCCCGGCCGGCGACGCCACCCTGCTGCTCACCCCGGTCGCCGACTACCTGCTCGGCCCCGAGGGCACCCGGCCGACGGACCGCGAGCGCACCGCCGCCCTCGCCGCCCTGCACGCCTGGGACGCGACCCTGCCCGGCAGCCCGGACGGGGCCCCGTGCACCGGCCTGTCGGGGCCGCGCCACCGCTGAGCCGGCCCCGCGGGGCGTGGCCGAGGGCGGGTCGAGGGCGGGGGGACTTGCCGACCCGCCCCGGATGTCTTGTATCGTTCCTGGCGAATCATCCAGAGGGGTGGAGGGACCGGCCCTACGAAGCCCCGGCAACTCCCCGTTCGACCCGGCGTCCGAAGTACGCGCCGTGTTGGCGGGGGCAGTGCCAACTCCGGCCTGTCGCCACTGTGGCGCGGGAAAGATGAGGAGACACGGTGCTCTCTGTGCTGTCCTTCGCCCGGGCGCTTCCCGCCCCGGTCCTTTCGCGTACCCGTCTCGTGCCCGGCGCAGGCAATCGGCCGACTTCTCCGGCCTGTCCTCGCTGACCACACCCCCCGGCTCCCCGCCAGGAGCCGCCGTGAGCAGCGCGGACCCGCTGCTCCCGGGCCTTGAGACTGGAGTACCCATCCCATGGAGAACACGAGCGGCGTCGGCGTGCTCGACAAGGTCACCTCGATCCTCGGCACCCTGGAGGCCGGGCCCGCCACCCTGGGCGGCCTCGTCGCGGCCACCGGCATGGCGCGGCCCACCGCCCACCGGCTGGCCGTCGCACTCGAACACCACCGCCTGGTCAGCCGGGACGTCCAGGGCCGGTTCATGCTCGGCCCCCGCCTCGGCGAGCTCTCGGCGGCCGCTGGCGAGGACCGGCTGCTGGCCGCGGCCGGCTCGGTCCTCGCCCAGCTGCGGGACGCCACCGGCGAGAGCGCCCAGCTCTACCGGCGGCAGGGCGAGGTCCGGATCTGCGTGGCCGCCGCCGAGCGGCTCACCGGCCTGCGCGACACCGTTCCGGTGGGGGTCACCCTTCCCATGAAGGTCGGCTCCGCCGCCCAGATCCTGCTCGCCTGGGAGGAGCCCGAGCGCCTCCACCGCGGCCTGCAGGGGGCCCGCTTCACCGCCACCGCGCTGAGCGGCGTGCG
This sequence comes from Kitasatospora sp. MY 5-36, assembly GCF_001182915.1. Classification (NCBI taxonomy): domain Bacteria; kingdom Bacillati; phylum Actinomycetota; class Actinomycetes; order Kitasatosporales; family Streptomycetaceae; genus Kitasatospora; species Kitasatospora sp. MY 5-36. Next base: position 4,402 of record NZ_LFVW01000564.1, on the reverse strand, counting down.
GCGCCGCGGCTGGGCCCAGTCGGTCGGCGAGCGCGAGGTCGGGGTCGCCTCCGTGGCCGCGCCCGTCCGCGGCCAGTCCAACCGGGTGGTGGCCGCCGTCACGGTCTCCGGGCCGATCGAACGGCTCAGCCGCCACCCCGGTGCCCAGCTCTCCCAGGCCGTCGTCGAGGCGGCCCACCGGCTCACCGAGGCCCTGCGCCAGCCCTGACGGGGGCTCCGAGGCTCTCGGATTCCGAGGTTCCGGGGTTCCCTGGTTACGGGTTCCGAACCTCGGGTTCCGAGACTCCGGGCTCCGGGGCGCACCTCCGCGCGCCCCGGGGCCCGGTTCCGGCCCGTACCGGTCCCGGTTCGGCTTGGCTCGGGCCCGGCTCAGGCCTGGTTCCGACCGGCTCAGGCCCGGTGCGGCAGGCCGGTGAGGCTGGGGCGGGGGATCCGGCTGATCACCGCGCCGATCAGTGTGCCGATCGACACCCCGAAGACCGCCGAGACGGCCGCCAGCAGCGACTGCGCCCCGTTCCCGACCTCGATCTGCGCGGTGTTCAGCAGACCGAAGGAGCCCGGCACGACGATCCAGAACGCCGGGAGGTAGAGCACCTGCCAGAGCGGACCGCCCGGCAGCCAGTGCACCAGGGTGGCCGCGACCGCGGCGGCCACGGCACCGGCCAGGCCGCCGATCGCCGCGCCGTGCACCGACCCCACCGCCACCTGGGCGGTGACGCTCACCGCGATCACCGCGACGATCCACGGGATGGCCGAGGGCGGGGTGTGGACGTTGACCACCACCCCGGCCACCGCGATCGCCAGCCCCAGCGCGATCACCCACCAGCTCGGCTTGGCCACCTGCACGTTGGCCAGCGCGGTGGACGGCATGCCGATCGCGGTCGCGGCCGCGGCCACCCCGGCGAGGAACAGCGTCAGCTGCACGGCGCCGGAGACCAGCCGGGCGGTGCCCGCGTTGGCCGCGCCGGCGGCGATCTCGGACAGCCCGGTGACCAGCAGCCCGCCCGGCAGCAGGATCGCCAGGGTGGCCACGATCGTCCGCAGCGGCCCGTCCAGCAGCGAGGCCCGCGCGAGCGCCAGGACCAGCAGCGCGACCAGGAAGCCGGCCGTGACGGGCAGCAGCGGCCGCAGGTGCGGCCGCCGCCGGGCGAGCACGGTCAGGCCCACCACGATCAGCGAGCCGAGCCCGGCGGCCAGCACGTTCGCCACCACCGGCTGCAGGAAGATGCAGACCCCGACCCCGACCGGCAGCGCCCCGAAGTCCGCCACCCACGCGGGCCAGCGGGCGGGCGCCCGCCGGATCCGGTCCAGCTCGGCGCGCGCCCGGGGTCCGTCGAGTCCGCCCGCCCGCAGCCGGTGCACCAGGTCGAGGACGTCGGCCGTCTGCTCGAACCGCAGGGTGCCGCCGAGCGGCTGGAACCTGGTGGCGCCGTCCGGGTCCAGGGCCACGAACAGCCCGTTGGTCAGCGCGGCGACCTGGACCTCAGGGGCGCCCAACGCCCGCCCCAGTCCGCGGAGTTCGTCCTCGACCTCATGGACGGGCAGGCCGCCGCCCAGCAGGGCTTCGCCCAGGTCGAGCAGGAGACGGCAGAGCGGGTCGGGCGGGGCGTCGGTGTCCCGGACCGATGGAGACTTGCTAGGCATGGCAGGTATCGTCCCACCCTGCCCGATTCGGTCTGAATCTGCCCCGGTCTGTTCGCTTCCCGAGCGCCTGCTGCTCCCGGGGCCGCCGGGGTCCGGGTGACCGCTACGGGCGGACGGTGAGGACCAGCTTGCCCGTGACCCGGCCGGTCTCGCCCTCGGCGTGGGCCTTCGCGGCCTCCGCGAGCGGGTAGGTGGCGGAGACGTGCGGGCGCAGCTGCCCGGCTTCGACGAGGGCGGCGATCGCGGCCATGCCCGCCCGGTCGTGCTCGACCAGCAGGGCCTTCGCCGTCACGCCCAGCTCGGCGGCGCGCTCGGCCACCTCGTCGATCCCCTGGGGCAGGATCGACACCAGGACGCCGCCGGGCCGGAGGGTCTCCAGGGAGCGCAGCCGGTCGTCGCCGCCGAGCGGGTCGAGGACCACGTCGATGTCGCGGGCCTCCGCCACGAAGTCGGCCGTGCGGTAGTCGATGACCTCGTCCGCGCCCAGGCCCCGGACGAAATCGTGCTTGGCGGCGGACGCCGTGCCGATGACGTACGCGCCGCGCGCCTTGGCGATCTGCACGGCGACGTGCCCGACGCCGCCGGCCGCCGCGTGCACCAGGACCCGCTGCCCCGGCCGCAGCCCCGCCGTGTCGACGAGCGCCTGCCAGGCGGTGAGCGCCACCAGCGGGAGCGCCCCGGCCTCGACGTGGCTCAGTACGGCGGGCTTGGGCACGAAGGCCCGGGTGGGGCCGACGACGTACTCGGCGTGCGCGCCGGCGCCGTACGGGTAGGGCAGCATGCCGAACACCTCGTCGCCCGGGGCGAAGAGCGAGACGCCGACGCCGACCGCCTCGACGGTGCCGGAGACGTCCCAGCCGAGCGTGAACGGGGGCTGCCCGAGGAAGTAGCCGCGGTCGCGGTGCTTCCAGTCGGTGGGGTTGACCCCGGCGGCGTGGACGGCGACGAGGACCTGGCCGACGCCGGGCACGGGCCGCTCGACCTCGGCCTCGTGGAGGACGTCCGGGGTGCCGAGGGTGGTCTGGGTGATGGCCCGCATCGTGTTCGTGCTCATGGAGTTCGTGCTCATGGAGTTCGTGGTCATGGATCCAGCCTGCGGCCGCGCCCCTGACCAGCGAAATGGCAAGATTGCCAAAGACCGATAGGATCGTGCCATGCCTGCGATGGAACCCTGTGGTCCTCTCGGTCCTGGTGGCCCCGGCGCCCGGCCGCCGCACCGCGTCGTCGTCCTCGCCCTCGACGGCGTCTACCCCTTCGAGCTGGGCATCCCCAACCGGGTCTTCCCCGGGGTGCCGGGCGCGTACGAGGTGGTGACGTGCGCGGCGACGGAGGACCGGACGGTCGCGACCAGCGCCGACTTCACCATCACCGTCGGGCACGGGCCCGAGGCCCTGGAGAGCGCCGACACCGTCGTCATCCCGCCGTACGCCCTGCACCGCGCCACCGCCGACCTGCCGGAGCCCGAGCGCGCGGCCCTCGCCCGGATCCGCCCCGGCACCCGCATCGTCTCCATCTGCACCGGCGCCTTCGCGCTGGCCGCCGCCGGCCTGCTCGACGGACGCCCCGCCACCACCCACTGGGCCCTGGCGCCGGCCTTCCGCCGGATGTACCCCCGGGTCGCCCTGGACGCCGACGTGCTCTTCGTCGACGACGGCGACATCCTCACCTCGGCGGGCGCCGCCTCCGGCCTCGACGTCTGCCTGCACCTGGTGCGCTCCGACCACGGCAGCGCCGTCGCCAACCAGGTCGCCCGCCAGTGCGTGGTGCCGCCCTGGCGCGAGGGCGGCCAGGCCCAGTACATCGAACAGCCGGTGCCCCCGGAAGGCGCCAACGGCACCGCCGCCACCCAGGCCTGGGCCCTCCAACACCTCGACCGCCCGCTCGCCCTCCGCGAGCTGGCCGCCCACGCCCGGATGAGCCCGCGCACCTTCGCCCGCCGCTTCCAGGACGAGACCGGCACCAGCCCGGGCCGCTGGCTGATCCAGCAACGCCTCCACCGCGCCCGCCACCTGCTGGAGACCAGCGACCTCCCCGTCGACCGCATCGCCACCGAGATCGGCTTCGCCACCGGCGCCTCCCTCCGCCAGCACCTCCACGCCGCGATCGGCGTCTCCCCCCAGACCTACCGCACCACCTTCCGCGGCCACCCCGGCCCCCCGACCCCGGCCTGACCACCGCCCGACGTAGGAAGTCGGCAGGCCCGACTTCCCACGTCGAATCGTTCAAGTCCCGAGTCCCGCGGAACGGTCGTCCCTGGGGTTCATCGTGAAGAGCCCGCAGTCCTCCAACGGGATCAGCCCGTAGTACGGAGAGGCACCACTGCCGCCCAAGTCGGTGAGGAAGTCCCGATAGGCCTCCGGGAGTTCCACGCCGTGCTCGGCCTGAAAGGCGTCCATCCGACCATCGGTGAGGCGTGGGCCGAGACGAAATCCGTGCCGCTCCTCCCCGAAGGAGTAGCTCCGATCGGGCACGTAGGGGATACGTGCCAACTTGCGTCGCAGCCGCGGGATGCGGGAGTCCATGCGCGTTCTTCTCTCGTGTCGCCCCGCAATCTACCGCCCACACCAGAACTCATCCCACGAGCAGGACTCGCTTCCGCACCACCCGGACTCCCGGGCCGCCGTTCAACTCCGCCGCCGTGGCCGGGACGGCGACGCCCCTGGCCCCGGCCGACTCAACTCTCCTCCCAACCCGGCCACCGCGAGCACAGGAAGTCGGCGGGATGACTCTGCTGGCGAAGTCGGTTGGGTTGGGCGTG
>NZ_LFVW01000563.1:0-7672 GCF_001182915.1 Kitasatospora sp. MY 5-36 | reverse complement strand
ACCGCCAGGCAGCCCGCCAGCGCCGGCGGGTAGCCGCCGTGCGCCGAGCCCAGCACGGCCAGCGCGACGGCCAGCAGCAGGGAGACCGCGGCGGTCCAGCAGAGCAGCAGGGTCCGCGCCCGGTGCACCATCACGCGGACCGCGCCGTCCTCCGACCCGCGCTCGGTGGGCCACAGCGCGGCCAGCTGGCCGGCCAGCCAGGGCGCGATCAGCAGCATCCCGTAGCCGACCACGGCCACCGCGGCCGCGCCCTGGGCGAGGTCCGCGTGCACCGCCTCCAGCAGTCCCACCACGGCCGCCCCGGCCACGCCGAACAGCAGCACGGCGGCGGCGACCACCGAGGGCGCCGCCCAGAGCGCGGCCCCGGCGCCGACCATCGCTCCCAGCGCCGCCGCGGTGGCGTTGCCGTCCACGGGGTCGGGCAGGAACCAGCCGGCCACCGCCGCGCAGGGCACGGCGGCCAGCGCGATCGGCAGGCCCAGCCGGGACGGCAGGTCCAGGGTGGAACGGCCCAGCAGCCAGCCGGTGATGACCAGGACGAACGCGGCGCCGACCGCCACCGGGCCGGCCACCGCCCCGGACCAGCCGCCGCGCGAGGCGGCCGTCACGCAGGCGGCGGCCAGGCCGAGCGCGCCCAGGACCGTCGCGCAGACCGCGCGGGCACGTGAGGTCCAGCGCAGGTCGCCGAAGGAGTCGGCGACGTCGGCGACCAGCTCGTCGACGTCGCGGATCAGCGGTTCCTCGAACTCGCCCTCGGCGGCGTCCCGCAGGTACAGCAGCTGGCCGTCCTGCACCCCGGCCTCGCGCAGCGAGGAGACGGGGTGGAGCGTCGGCCCGCCCGGCACCGCCAGCGACCACGCCGCCGGCAGCGCCTCCAGCTCCTCCTGGCCGACCAGCCGGGCCAGCGTCGTGACGTATTCCGCGATCGGGGCGGCGGCGGGGACCGCGAGGTCCACCCGCTTGTGTTCGCCGACCACTGTCACTCGGCAGTGCCCGTCAGCCATGCGTAGCTCTCTTGCCCTCGTTCATGCGGAATGTCGTACGGATGGCGGCCGCCCACGACGGCGGCGGCGGCCCCGGCCTCAGCGCCGGCCGGCGGTGTTGTTCCAGGTCTGCGAGTTGGCCCACTCGGCGCTGCTGTAGTTCGCCCAGTTGACGTTCATGGCGTGCGCGATCTGGCCGAGCACGCCGTCGGGGCCGAACAGCCCCTCGGCCGCGATGTTCCACTCGGCCTGGAGCCCCTGGTAGTAGCCGGAGGCCGCGCCCTGCCAGAGCTCCGGCAGCTGGTTCAGGTACATGGCCAGCTCGTGCAGCTGCTGGGCGATGTCGGCCGCCTGCGCGTTGAGGTAGGGGCCGGCGTGCTCCAGGTCCTGCTGGACGCTGATCGGGACGGCGTCGGAGAAACTCATCGCGGTGCTCCTGGGAGGGGGTGGGGAGGGACGCGGCGTCAGAACTTGGCGGCGGGCAGCGTCACCTTGCGGAGGTTGGCGAGGTTCGCCTGCTCCGACTCGACGTAGTTGACGTAGTTGCCGCGCAGCCCGGAGGCGATGTCGGTGAGCGCGTCGTGCATCATGCGCGCGTAGATGTCGTAGTCGGCCATCAGCACCTCGAAGGCGCCGTGCGCCGAGCCCTGCCAGCAGCCGCTCAGCCCCGCGACGTACGTCCGGAGCGTGGCGATCTTGGTGTCGATCTCGCCGGCCTGGTTGGTCACGTAGACGGACGCCGCGGAGACGTCGTCGGGCGTGACCTTGTAGCCGCCCATCGACGGACCGCCACTGCCCGTGGTGTTGCCCGGCGTCGTCATCCCTGGCCCCTTCGACGTCTGCTGACGGAGAGCGAGCGGCGGCCGGCCGCCACCCGTCGGGGCGCGGCCGCGAGCACCACGCCCGGATTGTCGCCGCCAGCCTCCCCCACCACCCCGGGACGCCTCCAGTCACCGTTTCGGATGTCCCTCGCCCCCGCTCCGTCCCCGCCCCGCCGTGGCGCCGGCCGGGAGCCCGGTCCCGGCCGGGGCGGCTCCCGGGAGCCCGCTCCCGGGTGCGCTCTCGTCCTGGGAACCGATGAACTCCCTTGCCCCTGAATGGTCTTCTTGCCGCAGGCCGGGAATCCCCGGCGCCATCCACCAGAGGGGATCCTCCGTGTACGAGCACGCACCGCACCATCGCCTTCCGCTCCGCCGCCGGAACGGCCGGCACCGGGTGGCGGTAGCCGTGGCGGCGGCCGCCGCCGTGGCCGCCGGCGTTCTGGCCCCGACCGCGGCGTTCGCGGGCGGCAGGCCCGACAGCGTCCAGTCGAGCCTGGACACCCTGGCCAAGGACGACGGCGTGCCCGCCGCGCTGGCCGCCGTCAAGGGCCGCGACGGCCGCACCCGCACCTACACCGCCGGCGTCGGCGACCTCGCCACCGGGGCCAAGGTCCCCACGGACGGCCAGATACGGATCGGCAGCAACACCAAGCCCTTCACCGCGGTCGTCGTCCTCCAGCTCGTCGCCGAAGGAAAGGTGGGCCTGGACTCGCCCGTCGAGACCTACCTGCCGGGCCTGCTGCGCGGCGACGGCATCGACGGGCACGGCATCACCGTCCGCCAGCTGCTCCAGCACACCAGCGGCCTGCCCGAGTACGTGGACAAGGGCGCCATCCTCGCCAACCCGAACCGGTACTACGAACCGCGCGAGCTCCTCGACGCGGCCCTGGCCCAGAAGGCCCACTTCGCCCCGGGTACGCGGTGGGAGTACAACAACACCAACTACCTGGTGGCCGGCCTGATCATCCAGAAGGTCACCGGGCGGCCGCTCGGCGAGGAGATCAACCGGCGCGTCGTCGACCGCATCGGCCTGCGCCACACCTACTTCCCCACCCCCGGCGACACCACCGTCCGCGAGGCCCACCCCAAGGGCTACCACCAGGAAGCCGACGGCTCGTTCCGCGAATACACGGACCTGGACCCGTCCTGGGGCTGGGCGGCGGGCGCCGTCGTCTCCACCACGAGCGACCTCAGCCGCTTCTACGCCGCGCTCCTCGGCGGCCGGCTCCTGCCCGCGGCGCAGCTCGCCGAGATGCGCACCACCGTCCCCGCCGACTCGGTGGGTCCCGGCACCCGCTACGGGCTGGGCCTGATGAGCAACCCGCTGTCCTGCGGCGGCCTGTACTGGGGCCACCTCGGGACCATCCCGGGCTACTTCAGCTCCGGGGGCGCCACCGACGACGGCCGCGCCGCCGGCGTCGCGGTGACCATGATCCCGGGCGACGCGGCCGAGCAGCACGTCAAGGCCGCGGTGGACACGGCCCTCTGCCGCTGACCCGGTCCGAGCGTCCGCACCGGCACGACCACGACCAGCGGGTTCCGCGCGCCCCGGCGCGCGCGGAACCCGCCCGCCCCGCCAATTCCCGCCTTCAGCAGAGGAGTTACACCATGAACGAGCGCGTACAGCACAACCGAACCCATCGCGGACGCCGCGGCCGGCACCGGGTGGTGGCGGCCGTGGCGACCGTCACCGCCGTGGCCGCCGGCGTCCTGGCACCGACCACGGCGTTCGCCGGCGGCAAGCCCGACACCGTCCAACAGAGCCTGAACGCCCTGGTCAAGGACGACGGCATGCCCGCCGCACTGGCCGCCGTCAAGGGCCGCGACGGCCGCACCCGCACCTACACCGCCGGCGTCGGCGACCTCGCCACCGGGGCCAAGGTCCCCGTGGACGGGCAGATCCGCGCCGGCAGCAACACCAAGACCTTCACCGCCGTCGTCGTCCTCCAGCTCGTCGCGGAGGGAAAGGTGGGCCTGGACACCCCCATCGAGACCTACCTGCCGGGCCTGCTGCGCGGCGACGGCATCGACGGGCGCGGCATCACCGTCCGCCAACTGCTCCAGCACACCAGCGGCCTGCCCGACTACATGGACTCCCCCGAACTCTCGGACTTCACCACGGTGCAGTACCGCTACTTCGAGCCCCGCGACCTCCTCGACGGCGCCCTCGCCCAGAAGGCCCTCTTCCCCGCGGGTACCGGCTGGGCGTACAGCAACACCAACTACATCGTCGCCGGTCTCCTCGTCCAGAAGATCACCGGACGGCCCGTCGGCGAGGAGATCACCAAGCGCGTCATCGACCGCATCGGCCTGCGCCACACCTACTTCCCCGCCGTCGGTGACACCACCGTCCACGAGGCCCACCCCCACGGCTACCTTCCGGGCTCACCGGGCGCGCCCCGGTTCGACTACACCGAGATGGACTCCTCGATGGCCTGGGCGACGGGGGCGATCGTCTCGACCAACACCGACCTCAACACGTTCTTCACCGCGCTCCTCGGCGGCCGGCTCCTGCCCCCGGCGCAGCTCGCCGAGATGCGCACCACCGTCCCCGCCGATCTGATCGGCCAGGGGATCCGCTACGGACTGGGCCTGCAGAGCAGGCCGCTCTCCTGCGGCGGCCTCGTCTGGGGCCACGGCGGCACCGCCCCCGGCTACCGGTCCCGCGGCGGCGTCACCGAGGACGGTCGCGCCGCCACCATCACCGTCACCACCGTTCCGGGCGAGGCCGGCGCGCAGCACATGACGGACGCCCTGGACGCGGCCCTCTGCCGCTGACCCGGGCCTCGGGCCGGCCCCCTGCCCACGCCGGGGGCCGGCCCGACCCGGCTCGCTTCCGCCTGGTCCGACCCGCTTCAGCCCGACTCCAGCCCTGCTCGGCCCGCTTCAGCCGGCCGGGTTCGCGGACCGGGCCTCGACCAGACCGGACTCGTAGGCCGCGATCACCGCCTGGGCACGGTCACGGACGCTCAGCTTGGCGAAGACGCTGGTGATGTAGTTCTTGACCGTGGAGACGCTGATGCCCATCGCCGAGGCGATCTCGGCGTTGTCGAGGCCGGTGGCCAGCAGGTGCCACACCTCGATCTCACGGGGCGTCAGTTCACCCGGAGCGGACACCGGCACCGGCGCCGACACCGGCGGCCGCGGCAGCCGGGGCGAGGTGACGTAGGTGGAGATCAGCCGGGTGAGCAGGCGCGGCGCCACCACCGCCTCCCCGCCGTGCACCGTCCGCACGGCCGCCGAAAGCTCCTCCGGGGAGACGTCCTTGGGCAGGAACCCGGAGGCGCCGGCGCGCAGGGCGGCGACCACGTACTCGTCCATGTCGAAGGTGCTCAACGCCAGGACCCGGCACGCGGGCAGCTCCTGGGAGAGCCGCTCGGTCGCCTGGACCCCGTCGAGGACCGGCATCCGGATGTCCATCACCACGACGTCGGGCCGGTGCTGGTGCGCGAGGTCCACCGCCCGCTGCCCGTTGTCCGCCTCGGCCACCACCTCGAACTCCGGGTCGGGGGCCAGGATCAGCGCCAGGCCTCGCCGCACCAGCGGCTGGTCGTCCGCGATCAGCACCCTGATCCGTTCCGCGGTTCCCGTCATCCGAGCCGTTCCTCTCCGTCCGCCGGCGCCACCGGCAGACTGGCCACCACCCGGAAGCCACCACCGTCGATGCCCCCGGCCACCATGCTGCCGCCCTGCAGCGCGACGCGCTCGCGCATGCCCATCAGACCGTACCCGGTGCGGCCGGCCCGCGGTCCGGGCGCACCACCCGCGCCCACCGGGGCGTCCGCCGGGGAGCCGGGCGGCGCGGCGGTGCCGTTGTCGGACACCTCGACGGTGACCCGGTCCGGGTGGTAGGTCAGCCGGACCCTCGCCCGGGCGGCCCGGCCGGCGTGCTTGCGGGTGTTGGTGAGGGCCTCCTGGACGATCCGGAACACCGCCAGGCCGGCGCTCGGCGGCAGCGGGCGCTCCTCCCCCAGGACGGCGAAGTCGGTGGGCAGGCCGGCCCTGCGGGACTCCTCGACGAGCTGTCCGAGCTGCCCGACCCCGGGTTGCGGCGCGGACGGCGCCCCGCCCGACGCCCCGCCCGGTGCCTTGCCCGGAGCCCGGTCCGCCCCGTCCGGCTCGTCGTCGGCCCGCAGCACGTCGAGCAGGTGGCGCATCTCGCGCAGCGCCATCCGGCCGGAGCCCTCCAGGGTGACCAGGGCCTCGCGCACCACCTCGGTGTCACCGCCGAGGTTGGCCCTGGCACCGGCGGCCATCAGCTGCATGGTGGTGATGTGGTGGGCGACGATGTCATGCAGCTCCCGCGCGATGCGCCGCCGTTCCTGCGCCACCGCGCGGTCGGCCAGCAGCCTGCGCCTGACCTCCGCCTCGCGCTGCCACCACGTCAGCCCCTCGGCCGTGACGACGACCAGCGCCGCGGCGACCACGTTGCCCGCCACGTCCCCCACCGCGGGCGGCAGCGGATACCCCCGGCCCACCAGCGGTACGGCGGCCGCCACGAGGCCGGCCGGCACGGCCACCGCGACGCCGCGGGACCGGGCCACGGCGAACAGCGCGACGCAGAGCGTGCCGGTGAAGTGCGGCGGCATCGACACGCTCAGGTTCAGCGCCAGGCCGAGGACCAGCACCCCCGCCAGCGACGCCAGCGGGTGGCGGCGCCTGGTGAGCAGCGGCACGGCCGCCAGTACCAGCAGGACCAGCGCGGTCGCGGCGATCGGCGGTCTTCCGTCCGAGCCGCCGATCGTGTAGCCGAGGAGGTCCAGGACGGCCACCCCGACGGCCACCAGCGCGTCACCGGCCGTCCAGGGCAGGCCGGCGCCGCTCGGCTCCGGCGACGGCCGAAGTGGCAGTGGCAGTGGCAGCAGTGGCCCGTGGTGCGTCGACATGCTGTGGCGCTCCTCTCTACGGCCGGTCGGCCGCCCCGGGCCTCGCCGGTCCACCGAGACCGCCGCCCGTGAGCCGTCCCCTCGCGGCGGCCCGCGGCCCGGGGAGCGCTCCGGCGTCCCCGGTCGATCCTCCCAGCGGCCCCCGGCCCCGGGCAGGCTCCCGGGACCGATCCCGGACCGGGCCCCTGGTCCTGGCCGGGGCCGTACCCCGGGGCCCCGGTCCTGATCGCGTGACCGCCCCCGGCGCCGGCGCCGTTACTGCCGGGCCGGGGCCTGCTCCCAGGCCTGCCCGCCCGCCGGGTAGGCGTACAGCGGCCGGTCCTTCACCGCGCTGGTGCGGAACGGGGTGCCGTGGCCGAGGTCGACGGGCAGCATCCCCTTCCGGTTGCCGCTGGTCCACTCCAGTTCCAGGTACCAGCTGACGTCGTGGGTGGTGGTCTCGGCGGTGACCTCGATGACCGCCGGTTCGCTCTGGGTCACGACCACCGGCAGGCTGCCGCTGCCGTCGGCCACGACCGGGACGGGGCGGGCCGCGTCCAGGTCGATGCGGTAGGAGCGGGCGCCGACTCCACCGGCGCAGCCCTCGCCCATGGAGTAGGCGTTCCAGGCGAGCGGGGCCGCGACCCGGGTGACCCGGACGTTGAGACCCGTCAGCAGCACGGTGTCCCAGCCGGTGCCCTGCACGGTGAGCTTGACCGACCGGGAGTGGCCCGGCACCGCGCCGACCTGGGAGGCCCAGCCCGCCGCCTCCGGCACGGCGGGCGGTCGGGGGACCTCGGACGGCGGGCGGTTGACGACGTACTGGTCGCACTTGGCGTCCCAGCCGGACGGGTGGACGGCGACGCTGATCGGTGCGCTGGTGCTCGGGTCCGCCCCGCCGGTCGCCCCGGGTGGGCTCGCCCCGGCAGCGGCGACGGCGGCGGCCGCGGACAGCTGCGGGGACAGGGACGGGGGCGCCGACGGGGCCGCGGATCCGGTGGAC
>NZ_LFVW01000055.1:0-27869 GCF_001182915.1 Kitasatospora sp. MY 5-36 | reverse complement strand
CAGGAGCACGTCGCGGACGTCGCCGTGCCGCTGGCGGGCGCGGGCGCGGGCGCGGGCGCGGGCGCGGGCGGCCCTCGGAGAGGAGCTGACGACGGGCTCACAACGGGCTGACGCCGCGCTCACGGCGGGCTCGTGACGGCGCCCCGGCGGTGACGCGGCGGGGTCGGTCCCATACGGACGGGCACCGCCCCGGTGTGGAATGGGCCACATTCCAGGGGCCGTTGACGGTCCGAAGTGACCAGGGTCACGTCCGGCGCGCGTCCGCGGCGCCCGGCGGCGCGGCCCCGTGGCGGGACTGGGCGGGCGCCGTGGCGGCACGGGCGAAGGGCCCGTCCGCTTCGGGACCTTGGTCGCGAATCCCCTCGACCTTCGCCCCGGTGGCGCCCCCTCGGAACCGGGGCAACCGTGGACGGTCGCCCGTTGTGACCGGGCGGTGGCGCCGTCCGAGGTGGGCGGCGTCTTCCCCTGCCGTCTACCCGGCGCACGGTGCGCAGTGCGTGCCGTACGCTCCGGAGGACCCCAAGTACATGTCCCAGACCATCGACAACGCCCCGTATACCGCGTTCCACCGCAGGCTGGCCCTCGCCTGTTCGGGCGGACCCCTGCTCGACGGCTACATCCTGAGCATCGTCGGCGTCGCCCTGATCGGGATGCGCCCGGACCTCGGGCTCTCCACCGCCGAGGTCAGCCTGATCGGCGCCGCCGCCCTGGTCGGCATGTTCGTCGGCGGCGCGCTCTTCGGCGTGCTGACCGACAAGATCGGCCGGGAGGTGATGTACACCGCCGACCTGCTCGTGATGGTCGCCTGCTCGGTGCTCTCCTTCTGGGTGGACGCGGTGTGGGCGATCACCCTGCTGCGCTTCGTGCTCGGCATGGCCGTGGCCGCCGACTACCCCATCGCCACCTCGCTGCTCGCCGAGTGGCTGCCCGCCAAGAAGCGCGGCCGCCTGCTCGGGCAGCAGATCGTCGCCTGGTACGCCGGCTCGGTGCTCGCCTACGTGGTGGGCTACCTGTTCCTGGAGCTGGCCGGGCCGGGCAGCTGGCGGTGGATGCTGGCGAGTTCCACGGTGCTGTGCGTGGTGTTCCTGGTGATCCGCCGCGGCTCGCCGGAGTCGCCGCGCTGGCTGGCCGCCAACGGGCGGGTCGGCGACGCGGTGCGGGTGGTCGAGAAGCACCTCGGGGTCCGGGTCGACGGCCGGGAGCTGATGCCCGATCCGGCCGAGCGCGGCCGCCCCGCCGGACTGCGCCTGCTGCTGACCCAGCCCTACCGGCGCCGGACCCTGTTCTGCGGCCTGTTCTTCATGTGCCAGGTCGGCCCGCTGTTCGCGATGCTCACCTTCGGCCCGCAGATCCTCTCCTCCTTCGGCATGCCGGGCGGCACCGTGATGGAGACCCTCGGCACCGGCCTGATCAGCCTCGTCTTCCTGCTCGGCTGCTACCCGGCGCTGCGCCTGATCGACACCCGCGGCCGGCGGCCCGTCATCATCTGGTCCTTCGCGCTGATGACCGTCCCGCTGGCGCTGCTGGGCGTGTGGCCCACCGCCCCGGCCGCGATCGCGCTGCTGGCGCTGTGCGCGTACGCCTTCCTGTGCGGCGGGCCCAACGTGCTCGACTGGACGTACCCCAACGAGCTGTTCCCGACCGAGATCCGGGCCACCGCCGTGGGCGTCGCCACCTCGGTGAGCCGGATCGGCGCGGCCGTCGGCACCTACCTGCTGCCGCTGTCGCTGACCGGGCTGGGCACCGGCCCGACCATGCTGATCGCCGCCGGGGTCACCGCCCTCGGGCTGCTGGTCTGCGTGGCGTGGGCGGAGGAGACCCGCGGCACCGCGCTGGGCGCCTCCCCGGCTGCCCCTGCTGCCCCTGCTGGTGCCTCCGCCGGCGCGCGGACCGCGCGGGGCGCCGTTCCGGCGCAGCGGGTGGCGCAGACGGCGCGCTGACGGAGGACCGTCCGTGCCGTTCCGGCCCCCGCCCGCCTGGGCGGGGGCCGTCGCGGTCTGCGGGCCTGCGGGCCTGCGGGTCTTCGGGCCTCTGGGCGGGCCGGGCCTGCGGGTCAGGCCAGGTCGCCGCGTTCGCGCAGCAGGGGCAGGAGGTGGTCGCGGACGGCGGGGGCCAGGCGCAGGGTGTCGTCGCGGCCGTCGGTCCAGCGCAGGTCGGCGAGTTCGGCGGCGGGGACGGGCTCGCGGTCCAGGGTGGCGGTGAAGACGGCCATCAGCATGGGCACGCCTTCGAGGGCGGCGGTGGCGCGGATGTCGGTGAGGTGGCGGGGGTCGACCGGGGCCGCGCCGAGCTCCTCGCCCAGCTCGCGGGCCAGCGCCTGGAGGGCGTCCTCGCCGGGGTCGGGCTTGCCGCCGGGGAGGTAGAAGACCTCGGGGGCGGCCTGCTTGCTGACGACCAGGAGCCGGCCGTCCTGGATGATCGCGGCGGCGGCGACGGTGAGGGGCGTTTCCGGGATGCTGGTGGCTGCGGATTCGATCATGGAAGCGATTGTCGCAGGTGGGAGGGTTTCGGGAGGGCGCGCCGACGGGGAACCCTTGCGAGTCCGTGCGCACGCAACTATTGTTTACGAATGTAAATGCAGCTGCAAAAGTTGCATGCTCGCCCTTGCATCGCCCTGCGTCCCTTGCTCCACCCCGCATCCTTGCTTCACCTGCGTCCTGGCGTCAGCCGACCCCACCGGGAGTCCGACATGAGCACCTCTCTCTTCGCCCCGCTCACCCTGCGGTCCCTGACCGTCCCCAACCGGATCTGGATGCCGGCGATGTGCCAGTACAGCGCGGCCCCGGACGGCGCCGCGGCCGGCGTCCCGACCGACTGGCACTTCACCCACCTCGCGGCCCGCGCCGCCGGCGGCACCGGGCTGATCATCACGGAGGCCACCGCGGTCAGCCCCGAGGGACGCATCAGCCCGTACGACCTCGGCATCTGGAACGACGAGCAGGCCGCCGCCTTCCGCCGGATCACCGCCTTCCTGAAGAGCCAGGGCACCGTCCCGGCCATCCAGCTCGCCCACGCCGGCCGCAAGGCCTCCACCGAGCGCACCTGGGTCGACCGCGGACGCCCCGTCGCCCCGGACGAGGAGCACGGCTGGACCCCGGTCGGCCCCGGCGCCGAGGCCTTCTCCCCCGCCCACACCACGCCGGACGAGCTCACCGAGGAGCAGATCGGCGAGATCGTGCGGCAGTTCGCCGACGCCGCCCGGCGCGCGCTCGACGCCGGCTTCCAGGTCGCCGAGGTCCACGGCGCCCACGGCTACCTCGTGCACCAGTTCCTCTCCCCCCACACCAACCGGCGCACCGACGGCTACGGCGGCTCCTTCGAGGGCCGCATCCGCTTCGCGCTGGAGGTCGTCGACGCCGTCCGCTCGGTGTGGCCCGAGGACCTGCCGGTCTTCTTCCGCGTGTCCGCGACCGACTGGCTCACCGAGAACCCGGAGGACGGCCGCGAGGGCTGGACCTCCCAGGACACCGTCCGCCTCGCCAAGGAGCTCCGGGCCCACGGCGTCGACCTGCTCGACGTCTCCACCGGCGGCCTCGTCCCCGACGCCCGGATCGAGGCCGCGCCCGGCTTCCAGGTGCCCTTCGCCGAGGCCGTACGCCGCGAGACCGACCTGCCGGTGGCCGCCGTCGGCCTGATCACCGACCCCACCCAGGCCCAGGCCCTCCTCACCGAAGGCCGCACCGACGCCGTCCTGATCGGCCGCGAACTGCTGCGCGACCCCTACTGGGCCCGCCACGCCGCCACCACCCTCGGCGCCGAAGTCACCACCCCCATCCAGTACCACCGCTCCTGACCCCCGCCCCGCCCCGCGCAACGCGGGAAGTCGGCCCGACCGACTTCCCGCTCCACCTCGCGCGGGCACTTCCCCACCAACCGCCCGCGCAGCATGGGAAGTCGGCCCCGCCGACTTCCCACTCCGGCCCGCTCACCCACCCCACCAACCGCCCAGCGCAGCACAGTGGGCAGTCGACCCCGTCGACTGCCCACTCCACCTCGCACGGGCACTTCCCCATCAACTGCCCTACCCGGCACGAGAAGTCGGACCCGCCGACTTCCCACTCCGCCCCGCTCACCGCAGTCGCTCCACCAACTTCCCAACGCAGCACGGGAAGTCGAGCCCGCCGACTTCCCGATCCACCTCGCACGGGCGCTCCCCCACCAGCCGCCCCGCGCGCACGAGACCTTGGCCCTACCGACTTCCCACTCACCCGCCCACGCATCCCCACCCAACGGAGCAGGGTCGAGGGCGCAGAGCAGCGAAGCACAGGAAGTCGGCCCCATCGACTTCTCACTCCGATCCGCTCGCCGCAGCCATCAACGGACCAGCACAGCGTGGGAAGTCGAGCCATCCGACTCCCATTTCACCCGCCTTCACCCAGCGAAGCCGGAAGGGAGCGGAGTCGCGCAGCACGAGAAGTCGGACCCGCCGACTTCCCACTCCAGCCTCCGTGCTCACCCGCCACGCCGCGCAGGCCGGGGCCCAAAAAGAGGGACTGCCAGCCAACCTGCGGGCGGACGAGCGAGGCTGACCGAGCTGCGCCCGGCGAACATCGATGCGGCACGAGAAGTCGACCCCTCCGACTTCTCACTCCATTCCAACCCCCACCCCCACCCGGCAGAGCGATGTGGGGGGTGATGGGAGTGCCGCACACAGGAAGTCGAGCCCACCGACTCCTCAATCACCCCGCCCACATCCCCACCCAGCGGATCAGGGGCAAGGGGTCCGGAGCAACGAAGCACACAGGAAGTCGGGCCCGCCGACTTCTCGCTCCAACCCCCGTGCCCACCCGCCGAAGCGGTGCAGGTCGGGCCCGAACACCCGGGATAAGGAAGTGCCAGCCGATCTGCGGTGGACGAGGGGCGGCTGGACCGGCGCAGCGCAGGAAATCGAACCTGCCGGCTTCCTACAGCGGGTGGCACGGCGTGGGGAGTCGGGCCCGCCGACTTTCCGCTCCGGCCCGCGCGCCCACCCGGCAAGCTCTTCGGGCTGGGGCCCGGGGAACTGCGGGTGGGCGAGGGGTGGGTCAGGCGTTCTGCCGGCCGGGGATCTCGGTGGTGTCGGGGTCGATGGGGGTGGCGTCGCTCAGGTCTTCCACTCTCAGTGGCTGTTGGCCGTCGAAGACGACCGCGAGGCCGTAGGGGTCGCAGATGGGCAGGCGGCCTTCGGCGAAGTGGAGGTGCCACTCGTCGAGGTAGAAGTTGAGCTGGGGGGAGTCCAGTGGGAAGTCCGCGGCCGGCAGGCGGAGGTAGGGCCGCGACTCCGCTTCGGTGAGGCCGAAGAGGGCCGGGTCGGCCGCCACTGCCTCGCGCACGAAGTGGAGCGCCGTCTCGAGGTAGTGGTCGATCCTGCCGAGGACCTCGGCGACCAGGGGGAGGTCGGCCCGGTCGAGGTCGTCGGTGTCTTCGAGCAGGATGGTGGCCTCGACGGGGGCGCCGTACAGCGTGCTCCTCGGTGCCTGGTCGATGCTCCAGACTCTCAGGCCGTCAGGACCCCGGGAGGGGAGCAGCCGTCCGATGCCGTTGCGGAAGACGTTCGGGGGCATGGCGACTCCGTCTCGCGGGACTCGGGACTCGGGGTGCGGCCGCAGGGATTGCGGCCGTTCCCTCGGATGGTACGGCCGCAGGAAATCTTTCGGCTCAGCCAGGGCGCAGTGATGGCATTTCAGGGGGTCTCGACCGCAAATTTTCCTGCGGGGGCGGGTTGCGTGTCGGATTTGAGTTGGAGCGCACTCCAAGTTCTACGGTTTCTGCCGTGGTCGCCGCCGCACGTGGTCGGCGGCGCGGGAACGGGAGAGGAGCGGCGCCGATGAGCAGGTCCGCGCACGAGGCCGAGGTCCGCCGGGAGCGTTTCGCGCACGGGTTGGAGGTGCTGGAGCGGATCGACGGCGAGGTCGGGCGGCGGGTGGTGGACGCGCTGGGCGACGTCAGTCCGGAGCTCGGGCACCAGGTGGTCGCCTGGGGGTTCGGGGAGATCTACAGCCGGCCGGGGCTGCCGCCGCGCGATCGGCAGTTGGTCACCCTGGGCATGCTCACCGCGCTCGGCGGGTGCGAGCCGCAGCTGGAGGTCCATGTCAACGCCTCGCTGAACGTCGGGCTCACGCCGCAGGAGATCGTCGAGGCGCTGCTGCACTCCGCCGGCTACTGCGGTTTCCCGAAGGCCCTGAACGCCACCTTCGTCGCCAAGAAGGTGTTCGGCGAGCGCGGCCTGCTGCCGGTCGCGGCGGACCGGCAGGACGACCGGCGGGACGACCAGCGGGAGGACCGGCCGACGGACCGGCAGGCGGGCCGGCCGACCGACTGACCGGCAGCCGGCCGACGGACCGACCGGCCCAGTGGTGCGGACTTCGGCGCGGCAGAAGGTGCCGCAGCTGGCCCGCCCTGCTGGAACAGGGCAAGCCGGATCCCCTGGGTGGTGTCGAGTGGCAACGGCCGGGGAGACCGCGTGCATGGGGCGCGACAGGCCAATGCCGCGCCGGGCCCTGGCGCCTCCGGCTCCTGGCCGGGGGCGGGGCTGGTGCGGGGCGCTCACCCCGCCGATATCCACTGAGGATGGCGTTTCGATTTCCTCGCGGCAAGCCCGAAAGTGCGCGGGAGGTCGGACACGGCGGGCAGCGGGACCCGGGGGTGCGGACGGCCGGACGGCCGTGAGCTGCGCATTCCTTCCGACGGTTTTTCAATTCCGGCTGGGACAAGGCGAGAAACGGCGGCGTAAACCGTTGGACCGCCCCCGCGGTACACGGCGACCCTGTGCGTGGGTGTCCAGCCCGCCCGGCTCTGGAAGGCCGGACGGGCACGCGCGAGGACCCCGGTCGAGTGGCAGCAACCGCAACCCAGCGAAGCGGAGACCGCATGGAACAGCAGTACACCCCGGCCGCGAACGCGGCGTGCGTCGAGGTCCGGACGGCCCCCGGCATCCCGGTGCCGGTCCCGGCCACCGTGCTCGTGGTCGTCGTCCTCCTCCTCACCACCGCCCTGACCACCCTCGGCACCCCCGCCCGCACCGCCGTCGCCACCCTGGCCGGTGCCGGACTGCTCGGCATAGAGCTGGTCCGCCGCCTGGCCGAGGCGCTCACCGTCCACCGGGCCCGCTAGGAGGCGGCCGGTGGGGCGCCTGAACAGCGCCCTGGCTGAGCAGGACAAGGAGGTCCGGACGCTCGCGCGGTGGCTGCGCGGACTGCGCGAGCGCTCCGGCCTCACCTACAGCCAGATGGCGCGCAAGACCGTCGAATTCACCCGGCCCGTCTCCCTCGCCACCCTCTCCCGCGCGGACGAGGGCCGTACGGTGCCGACCTGGCCGGTCACCGAGGCCTACGTCCGGGCCTGCGGCGGCTCGGTGCGCACCGCCGAGCGGCTGTGGCTGCGCGCCGACGCCCGCCGGCCCGGCCGGAGGGGGAAGGTCGAGGGCTGCGGACCGGCCGCGCACCGGGCCCTGCGGTACGTCACGGAGCGTTCCGAACTGCTCGTCGCCATGCGGCGGTTGCGGCTGCGCGCCGGGAGCCCGTCCCTGCGCGAGTTGGAGACCCGCGCGGTGCGGGGCGCGGTGAGCCACCTGCCGCGCAGCACCCTGCACGGGGTGCTGGCGGGCGAGCGGGACTGCACCGAGCGGGTCCTCGTCGAGTTCGTCCGGGCCTGCGGGGTGGACCCGGCGGAGGAGGACGAGTGGGTCGCGGCCCTGCGCCGCACCACCGGGGCGCCGCCCCCGCCGTCCTCCCAGCCCGACGTCCGCCGCCAACTCGCCGAGGCCCACGCGGAGATCCGGCACCTGCGCCGCGCCCTCGGCAGCCGCCCGGCGCAGGAAGTCGGCCCGTCGACTCTGCTGGCGAAGTCGGTTGGGTTGGGCGTGGGACGGTAAGTGTCTGCTGGTCGGGGTGGGTTGGCTGTCTGTGGGGGTGGGTCGTGTTGCGTCCTGGTGGTGTGTCGGGGATTCCGGCGGAGACGGTGGCGCTGGCTCGCCGGGTTCATCCGCGGGGGACGGACGAGATGCGGGTGCGGGACGCGCTGGGTCCGTTGTTCAGCGACGTGGACTTCACCACGGGTGAGTTCGAGGAGATGTACGCGGACCTGGGACGGCCCGGGATCTCGCCGGCCCTGCTGGCGATGGTCACGGTCCTGCAGTTCCTGCACAACCTCTCCGACCGGGACGCCGCGGTGGCGGTGGCCGACCGGATCTCCTGGAAGTACGCGCTGGGACTGGAGCTGGAGTACACCGGTTTCGATGCCAGCGTGCTGTGCGAGTTCCGGGCCCGCCTGGCAGCCGGGAACCGGGCGGATGCCCTGCTCTCGCTGATGCTGGAACGTCTGAAGGCCGCCGGCCTGGTGCGGGCCGGCGGCCGTCAGCGCACCGACTCCACCCACGTGCTGGCCTGCGTGCGCGCACTGAACCGCGTCGAGTGCCTGGGCGAGGCCCTGCGCGCGGCCCTGGAGGAGATCGCCCGCACCGACCCGGGCCTGGTCGTGCCGCTGCTCGGGCCCGGCTGGGACGAACGCTACGGCCGCAAGGTCGAGACCGGCAGGCTCCTGCGCCGCAGAGGCGCCTCCGCCCTCAAGCTCGCCGAGCAGATCGGCGCCGACGGGCAGAGCCTGATCGCCGCCATCGACACGGACCCCGACGCCGTGCGGATGAACGGCCTCCCGCAGGTCAGAATCCTGCGCGAGCTGTGGGACCAGCACTTCGAGGCCACCGCCACCGGCCGACTGCGCTACCGGGACACCGAGGAACTGCCGCCCTCCGCACAGCGCGTGCGCTCACCCCACGACCCTGACGCCCGCTACAGCACCAAAGGCGCGCCCGGCGCCGCACGCATGGAATGGACCGGTTCCAAGGGCCACCTGACCGAGTCCTGCGACGAGGGCCTGCCGCACGTGGTCACCGACGTCCACACCACCCCCGCCACCGAACCCGACGTCACGGCCGTCACCCCCGTCCAGGACAAACTCATCGCCCGGGACCTGAAACCCGGCGAGCACCTGCTCGACTCCGGCTACCCCAGCGGGCCCGGCATCGGCGCGTCCCTGGAACGCGGCATCTCCCTTGTCGCCCCCGTCACGGTCCAGACCGGCCGGGGCGCCCGGGGCGGCACGTTCACCCCCAAGGACTTCCACGTCGACTGGCACAGCGGCGTCACCCACTGCCCCGCCGGGGCCACCAGCATCTCCATGCGGCCGAAGAAGGACGGCCTGATCCGCGTCGCCTTCTCCCGCGCGGACTGCCGCCCCTGCCCGATCCGCGCCCAGTGCACCACCGGCGCCCCTCACCTCGGCCGGGTCCTGGAGATCCATCCCGAACCGATCCATACCGCCCGGACACGGATGCAGGCCGAACAGGACACCCCCCGATGGCGTGAGGCCTACCGGGCCCGCGCCGGCATCGAGGGCACCGTCTCACAAGCGGTCCGAGGCCCTGGCCTGCGACGATCCCGCTACCGGGGCCTCGCCAAAACCCACCTCCAGAACGTCCTCATCGGCATGGCCGTCAACATCCGCCGACTCGGCGCCCACTTCGACACCACCACCAGACCAAGCCGCCGCCCCACCCGCATCCACACACTCTGCACCCAACACGGCATCGCAACGACGGCCTGAGCCTGACCTAGATCGAATACTTCGCCAGCAGAGTCGCGGGATCGACTTCCCACGTCGAGCGGTTGGGGCTCAGGACTCCTCGCCTCGAAACCAGCCTCGCCGGCGCCAATGACAAGCTCGTCCAGACGGACGCCGTCACAGCCCGCACGGCTTCGGCGGTCGATCTCGGGATGCCCACCTTCAACCAGATCGCGGGATACGCCACCCGCCACTGTTCTCCACTTCATGAGCGACAGATCAAGCACCCCAAGGCTCGCACCAGGCGTCGATCGCTTCTCTGGAACTGTCCGCCCATGCGGTCGCCGTCCCGCGGGTATGCGGAAGCGCATCGACCCAGCGTTCCCAGAGGCCGTCCGGAGCAAGGAATCGCTCGGCGTGACGTGTGCCCAGCTGGGCATCCAGCCCCATGAGAGCTCCAAGGGCGGATCCCTGGTCGTACCGGCATTCCAATCGTGGAAGATAATGATCCAAATAGGACACAAGGATCTCGGCGTCATCCTGGCTGCCGAATCGGGCAAGCGCAAAGCAGTAGCCCTGGCCTGCATAGGTGAGTTCACTGGCCAGCAGGAGGCGTCCGATGCGGTCACGCCACTCAACCCGCCTGGCCACACCGACCAGCCACGCAGCGGTCAGCCGGGCACGCCATTCAAACCCGAAAAGTGCCCTGATCTCCTGGGGGCTCGCCTGGAGCGAGTCAGCTTGCAGTGAGCCCATGAAGGCGTCCCGCGCTTCCTCCCCAAGGTGGAGGAAACCACCTCCCAGCAGTTCGAGGTATCGCCTTTCACCAGCGACATACCGGGCTACGACATGCCCCTGGCCAACTTCCTGAGGATGCTGCACGCTCATGGCCGCATCATGACCTGCCGAGGAGGCAACCCCACGAGCGGGGTCTTGCGAGACTCGGTCCTGATTCAGAGAACTTGGAGTGCTGGATGGGGCGTCCGTGATCGCGGGCGTGCCTGACCCAGGTGATCGACCTCTCGCTCCTCCAGCGGTGGGTCACTCCGGGGCCGGGGTGCACGGGCGGTTGCGGTGGGTGCGCCAGGCGGTGAGGGCGGCGGTGTGGGGGGCGGCCGGGTGGGAGGTGTGCCAGGTGCGGAGGAAGCGGTTGAGTTCGAACTGTGGGCCGATTTCCTGGGGTTGGGCGGCGGCCTGGCGGGTGGTGTGCCAGTGGGTGGTGGCGTCGGCCAGGGTGCGTCCGGCGGATTCGGCGATGAAGGTGCGCATGTGGGCGTCGAAGTGGAAGGCTGGGCCGATCTCGTGGCGGAAGTACTCGCGCAGGACTTGGCTGCACCGCTGGCCCTCGGGGATGACGGTGGATCCGTCCACCGGTGCGGCGAGTTGGCGGCCGGCTTTGCGTGCGCGGGGTGGGGCGGTCGGTGGGGCGGCGCCGTCGAGTGCGGCTCGTAGCCGCTCCGTCAGTGCTGCCTTTCCGCCGCCGCGCGGCACGCCGAGTTCCCGGGCGAGCGTGGTCAGTTCGGCCAGCGTCCAGTACCAGCGGGCCAGTTCGTTCCCACTCAATGCCGTGGTCAGTTCCGGTCGAGTCTCAGTGCCCGTATACGAACTCATGCCTCCATGATAGGAGGGGTGGTGTACGTCCGACGGTCCACGGGGAAACCCGTGGCACGATGTGGAAAGCCCCGAACCCGCCCTCGCCGCTTCGGATCTGCACATGGTGATGTGCTGTGTGATGTGCACTGTTACCTGTACGCGGTGCTGAGCTGCGCTGTTGGTGGGGAGTCGAACCCCGCGTTGCTCTTCACGCGCCAGGAGTGGGCCGGAGTACCGCCGGCTCTCGGTGTGTGCACGCCTCCGAAGCTGCTACCTGCTCCACATCGCGTCCCGTCATTCTGCCGGAGTGCTCAGTCCAGCAAGTCGACCTCCCAGTTGGTCCGCTGGATCCGCACGTCGACCTCGCGGATGTCCCGGGCGAGTGCGTCCGCCTGGGCGCGCAGGTCCGCGACCGGGAGTGCGGAGAGCATCATCAGTTCGGACCGGAGCTGCCGGCCGTATCCCCGTTCGCCGGTACCCGCCGCCGCGTCGGCCGCCGCGGTGACCACGGAGTGGCGCAGCCGCAGGACGTCCCGGCGCGCGAGGGCGTCGGTGAGCGTGCCGTCCGGTCCCATCTCCACGGTGGCGTTGGTCCGGTTGATCCGCCGGATCAACGTTTCCAGGGCGTCCAGCACTTCACCGACTTCGGCCAGCAGCTGGGCCGCGTCCTCGGCGGGGGTCTCCCCCTCCTGGTGCCGCGCGCTGCTGACGACGCGCGCCCGCAGCTGTTCTATTCGGCGCGTCGCCTCCGCGCGTTCTGCCAGTGCCTCGGCAAGTTTCACCGCCTGCACCTCCTTTCCGTGAGTTCGCACGAGTATAGGAGTGCGTGCCGGGGTATCCGCACCTGGTTTTTGACCGTTTGAAAGCCGTCGGGAATTCCTTCAATCCTGATGTCCGGCGGGTCCGGTTCTACCGGGTCGATCTTGGAGCATGGGATGATGTCATCCATGACGTGCATTCGAAGGGGCCATGCCGCGTAGAACACCGGCTTCACTTCGGCCGCGCGTACGCGGCTGGGGGAGGGCCTGGGTGCGGTATCGCGATGTCCCGGGTCTTTCGGGGGCGGCCAACGCCGCCGTCCGTCTGCTTGAGCGGGAGCGGTTGGCTCCAGGCATGGTGTCAGTGGCGCTGAGCGTGTGGTCCGTACGTGTCCACGGCACCGAGCGCCGGTGGAGGCGGTGGGAGGCCGAGTTCACCTGTCCGTGCTGTGGGTCGGGCTGGGCCCGGGACACGTTGCAGGAGGCTCTGTTCATGCTTCCGCCAAGGGCTGCCGGCGAACTCCGGGTTCAGCTGGATCGCCTGGATGCGGTGCTGCTCAGGCGGACGCATCATGAGCCGACGGCGGACGCCGAGTTGGCGTGGTGGCATCGCAGGTGCTGATGGGCCCGGGGCCTGGACCGTGGCGTTCGGGCAGGCTCTCACGGGACGTTCCTGCGAGGTCGGGCGGGGGCGGTTGCGGCCGGTCCGCCCGCAGGAGCCGGCCTTCGCCGCCGGCGAACCCGACGCCCTGGAAGGAGGCGCCGAACTCCGCCTGCTCGAAGCCGAGTTCCCGGTGCAGGTCGAGCGAGGCGCGGTTCCTGGCGGAGGCGAAGCACCAGACCGTCGAGCCCCGTTCCCAGGCCCATTCCATCCGGCGTCGGGTCAGCAGCCTCGCCAGGCCCCGGCGCCGCCAGGCGGCATCCACCGTGACGCCGGTCAGGTAGTGGCCGGCCGGGGCGCCGTCCGCCGGGTGCGCGGGCAGGTAGGCCGCACTCGCGTACCCGACGGCTTCACCGGAGACCTTCGCGGTGACCATCAGGCTGCGCTCACCGCGAAGTGCCCGGTGGATGCGGTCCGCCCATGCGTCCGCCGAGCCGCCGCGCGCCCGGGCCTGCAACTCGGCCAGCGCGGGTACGTCGTCCTCGTTGGCCTCCGCCACCACCGCGATCACGGCTGCGTGCCGTTCGGCCGGGTCGGGGGCGTAGGCGGCGAACCGCGGATCCGTCCCTGCCATGTCGTTCCTCCCGCCGGGCCGGTGCTGTCCTGACCCGCCACGCTATGGCGGCCGCCGCGGCCCCCGCTACCCGGCCGACGGCTCGGCCGACGGCTCGGGCGATGACTCGGGCGAAGGTCAGGTCGACGGGGTCGGGCCCGGCCTGAACGATTCGGCGTGGTCGGCGACCCACCGGGAGAATGGCCTCGGCGGTACTCCGAGGATGTCGGACACCGCGGAGGTGAGGTACGCGGGCCTTCCGATCGTCGCGCCCCAGGCGTTGAGCAGCATGTCGACGGCCGGGCGGGGTGCCTTTCCGTCCATCGCGCCGCGGAACTCGTCCGGCGACAGCTCCTCGAACCTGGTCGGGCGTCCGAGGACGTTCCCGATGATCTCCACCTGCGCCGCCTGGCTCAGGGACTCGGGGCCGGTGAGGACGTAGTCGCCGCCGGCGTGTCCGTCCTCGTAGAGGGTCCGGGCCGCGACGGCCGCGATGTCACGGTCGTCGACGGGGGCGGTCTCGGCGGCGCCGTACGGCCAGCGGACCACCTCGCCGGCGCGGATGGCGGGCGCCCACCAGGCCAGGGAGTTCGACGCGAACATCCCCGGTCGGATGATCGTCGATTCGAGGCCGGTGGCCGCGATGAGTCGCTCGATCTCGGCGTGGAGCACCGCCATGGGGTTCGGCTGCCGGAAGAAGGGGTGGGGTGTCTGGTGCGGTGAGGAGAGGAGGACGACGCGCTGCGCGTGGGCGGCCAGGCGCTCGACGACTGCCGCGGCGGTCGGCGGCGGTGCGGTCCAGAGGAGGAAGACGGCGCCGACGCCCCGCAGCGCCCTGTCGAGGGAGGCGGGCACGGTGAGATCGCCGGTGACGACGTCGACGCCGGGCGGCAGCGTCGCGGCCGCTTCGGGACGACGGGTGAGGGCGCGGACCGGCACGCCCGCGGTGAGGAGTTCGTCGACGACTCCGCGCCCGATCCGGCCGGTGGCCCCGGTGACGAGCACCGGCGGCATGGGGGTTCGTGCGGTGTCTCGTGCGGCGTTTCGTGTGCTGTTCGGCTTGGTCACTCCTCCAGGAAATCGTTACTCGGTTAAAAACGCAACCTGGTCACTAATGTTATGCTGTTCAGGTGATCGAGCCGACGGGGCTGCGCGCCCGCAAGAAGGCGCGGACCCGTGACGCCATCGCCGAAGCGGCGGTCTCACTGTTCCTGGCGCACGGATTCGACCAGGTCTCGGTCAGCGACATCGCCGCCGTGGCCGAGGTCTCCAAGCCGACCCTCTTCCGGTACTTCCCCACCAAAGAGGACCTGGTCCTTCAGCGGTTCGCGGACCACCAGGGCGAGGCCGCGCGCGTCGTGCGCGACCGCCCGTCCGACGTCTCGCCGATGGCGGCACTGCACGCGCACTTCCTGGACGGCCTCGATCGGTTCGAACCCGTCACCGGCCTCAACGACCATCCCGCGGTGGTGGATTTCCACCGTCTGGTGTTCACCACGCCGAGCCTGGCGGGGCGGCTCCTGCAGTACATGCTCGCGGACGAGCAGGCGCTGGCCGAGGCCCTCGACCCGGGCCCGGACGTCCAGGCGCGGCTGAGGGCGGCCCAGGTGATCGCGGTCCAGCGGGTGCTCGCCCGCGCCAACTGGCAGAAGATCGCCGACGGGCGGAGCGCCCGCGACGTGCGGCCCGAGGCCGTCGCCGACGCCGACCAGGCCTTCGCCCGCCTGCGGTAGCGGTCCGGACGCGGCCTTCGTACGGGTTCTCTCGGTGCCCGGTGACGCTGGCGGAGAGCCCCTCGGCGATCCAGAATGATCGGATGATCAGGCTTGAGACTCCCCGTTTGATCCTGCGTCGCTGGCGCGAGGAGGACGTCGCGCCCATGGCCGCCGTCAACGCCGACCCCGAGGTCATGCGGTGGATCCGTGACGGCAGCGTCCGTGACGAGCAGCAGACCCGCGACGGGATCCGGGCGTGGGAGGGGGAGTGGGAGACGCGGGGCTTCGGCCTGTTCGCCGTGGAGATCCGCTCCACCGGCGAACTGGCCGGGTTCACCGGCCTTTCGGTGCCCTCCTACCTGCCGGAGGTGCTGCCGGCGGTCGAGGTCGGCTGGCGGCTGGGACGTGCCCACTGGGGGCAGGGTCTGGCCACCGAAGCGGCCGCGGCCGCCGTACGGTTCGGCTTCGAGGAGCGGGGGCTGGAGCGGATCGTCAGCATCGCCCAGGTGGGCAACGACGCCTCCGAGCGGATCATGACCAAGCTGGGGATGCGGCTGGAGCGCGAGACCGTCAATCCCACCGGCGGCCGGCGGGTACGGGTCTTCGCGCTGTCGGCGGACCAGGACGTCCCAACTGCCCTTTGACGGCGGGCCCGGACGGCTGCTTTCCGCACGGCTGCTTTCCGGGTGAACGTCCACGGCGGCCGCGCGTGCCGAGGACGTGGCGCGGGGAGCGGGCGGGCGACGATGCGGGCGTCGTGCGCCGCTCCGGCGGCGCGACCGTACGCACGGAGAGGTGCCCATGTCGATCGAGGAGAACAAGAGGCTGGTCCGCCGGTTCTACCAGGAGGTGGACGCCGGCAACCTGGAGGCCATGGACGACCTCGTCGCCGAGGACTACCAGGACCACTCGCCGCCGCCGTTCCCGGGGCTCGCCGCCGGCCGGGAGGGCTTGAAGCAGGCGTTCCGGCTGTTCTGGGAGGCCACACCCGGAGTCCACGAGATCGAGGACCAGATCGCGGAGGGCGACAAGGTGGTGACCCGGCTGACGGGCCGTGGGATGTGCGTGCGGGACCTCCCGGGCATCCCGGCGACCGGCCGGCCGATCACGATGACGGCGACGGTGATCCACCGCATCGAGAACGGGAAGCTCGCCGAGAAGTGGTCGGACAAGGACGTCCTCGGCTTCCTCCAGCAACTGGACGTGATCCCGCCGCTCGGCGGGCCCCCGGAGTAGCCCGCTGCGCCCTCGGAACGGTTCGGGCGGTGTTCCTGGAGGCGAAGTCGGCGACGGCGTCCACCATCTGTCGGCGGCTCGCGCAGACGCGCACACACGAGGGTGGCCTTCGCGGACGGGACGCCGCCCGCGAAGACCACCCTCGGCAGTGCGCGCCATGCTGGTGATGACCTGACACGTCGGCCGGTCGGTACGACGGGCTCAGCGGAAGTCGTCGGCGTGGTCGACGGCCCACTGGGCGTAGGCATGCGCCGGGGCGCCGGTGATCTTCTCGGCGATGACGGAGGTCACGGCCGCGACACCGTCGGCGGCGGCCCACTGGCCGACGATCGCCTCGGCGACGACCGGGTGCATGGTCCTGGCGACGTCCGCGCGGGCCTGCTCGTGGGAGACGTGCTCGACCCGGATGGGGCGGCCGATGGCCTCGCCGATGTGCTCGACCTGGCGTCGCAGGGTCAGGGACTCGGCCCCGTGGACGGTGTAGGCCTGGTGCGAGTGGCCCGGTTCGGTGAGGGCGGTCACCGCCAGCGCGGCGATGTCCTTCTCGTGCACCGGCGCCGACTGCGCGAGCGGATAGGGGAGGCGGACGACGTTGCCGGTGCGGATCGATTCGGCCCACCAGGTACGGGTGTTGGTCGCGAACGTCCCTGGCCGGAGGAACGTCCAGTCCAGGCCGGACCGTTGGACGGCCTGCTCGATCGTGCGGTTCAGGCGGGCGACCGGGTGGTCGGCGGCGGGGTCGAGGACGACCGCCACCGACGAGAGCAGGACCACCTGCCGGATCCCGGCCGCCGCGGCCGCCGCGGTGACCTTCTCGATGTCGTAGGGCTTCTGGGGGTCGAGCATTCCGTACAGGAACAGCTTGTCGGCACCGTCGAGCGCCGCCGGCAGCGTCTCGGGACGGTCCAGGTCGGCGACGACCGCTTCGTACCCGGGCGTCGGGCCCGTGGCCGGGGTCCTGCTGACCGCTCTGACCTGCTCACCGGCGGCCAGCAGGCCGTCGGCGACATGACGACCGACGTTGCCGCGGGCGCCGAAGACGACTGCCACCATGATGGAACCTCCTGCTTGATGTGGACCTTGCTGTGGACGTGAAGTGCCGTACGGGAGCGGGTTGTTGCGGGCTGCGCCGCTGCGGGTCCGCCCCCGATCGCGGATCGCGGATCGCCGGTTGCCGGTCAGGGCCGGATGTTCTCCAGGTCCTCCAGTAGACCGGGGTGCCGCGGCTCCCAGCCGAGCGCCTGCCGGGTGCGGGCGCTGGACGCGGGCTGGTCGGCCCGGAAGATCGGGCCCAGCGGGCCGTAGGTCTCCTCCGGCACCGACTGGACCGGCAGGCCCAGTCGTCGGCCGATGGCGGCCGCGATGTCCCGCACCTCGTCCCCCTCGTCGGCCACGGCGTGCCAGGCGGTGCCGGGCTCCGCCCGCTCCAGGGCGAGCCGGAAGAGGGCGGCCGCGTCGAGCGCGTGGACGGCGGGCCAGCGCTGGGTGCCGTCGCCGGGGTAGCCGGAGATCCCGCTGCGGCGCGCGATGTCGGTCAGCAGGCCGGCGAACCCGCCCGCGCCCTCGTTGTGGACCGTGCGCGGCAGGCGGACGGAGGTGCTCCGGACTCCGCGCGAGGCCAGGCCGAGGATCGCCGTGACCGTGCGACCGCGACCGCCGACCGGCCCGTCGGTCGGCACCGGGTCGGCCTCGGTGGAGGCGCGGCCCGGCACGTGGGGCGTACCCGAGGCGGTGACCAGGGGGCGGTCGCTGCCGAGGAGCTCCTCGCCGAGGGCGGTGAGGGCGGCGGTCTCCTCGGCGACGTTCCGGGCGAGGGCCTCGGGGCTGCTGAAGTCGTTGCCGAAGGCCAGGTGGATCACCCCGTCGGCCTGGGCGGCGCCGGAGCGCAGCACGTCCAGGTCGGCGAGGCCTCCCCGCAGCGGCTCGGCGCCGGCCGCCTCGGCGGCCCGGGCGGAGGCGTCGGATCGGGCGAGCGCGAGGACGGTGTGGCCGTTGCCGAGGAGTTCGGCGACGACGGCGGAGCCGATCAGACCGGTGCCGCCGGTGACGAAGACGCGCATGGGAATCCTCCCGGAAGTGATGGGACTCTTGTCCCATCACCGTAGCAGGATGATGGGACAAGAGTCCCATCACATATGCTGAACCCATGAGTCGATGGGAACCAGGTGCGCGTGAACGCCTCGTCGTGGCCGCGGTCGACCTGTTCACGGAGCAGGGGTACGACGCCACGACGGTCGCGCAGATCGCCGAGCGCGCCGGGGTCACCAAGAGCACCTTCTTCCGGCACTTCCCCGACAAGCGCGAGCTGCTGGTCGCCGGGCAGGAGACGCTGAGCCGGCTGCTGACCGAGGGCATCGCCGAAGCGCCCGGTGACGCCAGCCCGCTGGAGGCGGTCGCCGCCGGTCTCGAGCGCGCCTCGACCGCGATGGGCCCGGCCACCCGCGAACTCGCCCCCCGCCTGAAGGCGGCCATCGCCGCCAGCGCCGAGCTTCAGGAACGCGACACCCTCAAGACCGTCAGCCTCGCGGCCGCGATGACCGCCGCGCTGGTCGCCCGCGGCGTACCCGATCCGATCGCGGCCCTCGCGGGTGAGCTGGGCGTCCTCGCCTTCAAGCGGGGGTACGCCGAATGGGCCGAGGACGACGGCGGCGCGGAGGACGACGGTGGCGCAGAGCAGGAGCTCGCCGGGTACGTCCTGGCGGCCCTGGACGAACTGCGCGCGGCGAGCGCATCGCTGGGCTGACCGGAAGGTCATCGTCCAGCGCCGGCGCGGCGGATGAGAAGCAGGCCTGACGGCTGCGGATTCGCGGTCGGGGCGTCCGCGAAGCTCACCCTCAGCGCCTCACGCCACGCGGTTGATCAATGACCCGACGCCTCCTCAGGCCGCGATGTCCTGGCCGATCGCCCGCAGGACGTCGGCGAGCCACACCAGGTGGTACCCCACCGCGCGATCCGGCTCGGCGAGGAGGCCGGTCAGGTGCTGCCAGGATTCGGAGAGCTGACCGATCGTGAGCTCGTCCGGGGCCCGGTAGACGTCGTAGAGGCCGTCCGGAGGGACGGACCAGAAGTAGTCCTTGTCCAGGGCGAGGCTGTCGCCTGGTGTGGCGGCCTCGATGTGGCGCAGTACCAGGTCGAACGATCGGCGCAGGTCGGCAAGGGGGATGGACAGGGGTTCATCGGCCATGGAGATCAGTATCGGGCCTGCGCGACGGCGCTCGCTCCGACTTTTTGTGGCCACCCGGCTCGGATCACCATGCGGCTGCATGAGAAGTCGGCGGGGCCGACCTCCTGTGCGTGGGGGTGGTTGGGAGCTTGGGCTGAGCCCGTCGGCCGCCCGCACGGTGTGCTCGGCGCCGTGAAAGGCTGGGGCATGCCCTATCACCTGCGGTTCTTCTTCGACTACGGCGTCGACACCCCGTTGTGGCCGGGCCCTCAGAGCGCTCCCGACCTCGACAGCCCCTACGAATACCCCTGCGTCCTGGAGAAGCTGCCCATCACCCCGGCCACCCGGGACGAACTCACCAGACTCGCCGACCTGTACCAGTCCTCCCTCGACTGGGACCACCCGGCCGGCCCCTCGCCCTGGACCCGGGACCAGCAGGAATCGTTCCGAAGCGAGGCCGACGTGGCGCTGGAGGCGCTGCGCCGCGAGCTGGGCGACGACTGGACGGTCGAGGACCGCAGGCACTGAACCCGCGCTCGCGGGCCGGGCCGTAGTCGGTGGCGAACTGCGCCGGACCGGCGGGTATCTCGGTGGCTACAGCTCGTCCGCGCTGCCAGAGTGCCCTGGTGCTGAAGGAATCCGATGTACTCGAAGTGCTGGACCTGCTCAAGAGCGCAGGGGCCGCAGCCTGGGTGGACGGCGGCTGGGGTGTGGACGCCCTGATCGGGGAGACGACCCGAACCCATGCGGACCTCGACCTGGTCGTCCTGTTGGACCAGCTCGACGTGGTGCGAGACGCGCTGGCCGAGGCCGGATTCACGGAGGTCCTGCGGGACTGGCTGCCCGCCGCGCTTGCCGTCGCGGACGGTGCCGGCCGGGAGATCGACCTGCACCCCGTCCTCGGCTCCTCCCGCGAGGGCGGGGTGCAGCTTCTCCCGGGCGGTGAACGGTTCCACTACCCGCCGCCGGTGACCGGGACCATCGGCGGGCGCCGGGTCCCGTGTGTCGACGCGGCGACGCAGGTGCGGTGTCACCTCGGCTATGAAGCCACGGACAAGGACCGACAGGACATGGCACGGCTGCACGCCGGCACAGGAGTCGAGCTTCCCCTGGACTACATGCCTGCGCCCTGAAAGGGTCGGAACAACGACCCCGAGGTGCTGCCCCTGTTCTACCTGCACGGCCTGTCGTCCGGGGACTTCGTGCCCGCCCTGGAGCAGCTCCTCGGCGGCACCGCCGGCCCGTCGCCGGCCACCATGACCTGGCTGACCAAACAGTGGAGCGACGACCACGCCGACCTCCGGACCCGGGACCTGGCCGACCGGGACTACGTCTCCGTGTGGGCCGACGGCGTACACCCGGTGCCGCTGGTCCGTGCCGGCGCGCACTTCGAGAACGGCGTCCTGGTCGAGCGGCCCGAGGTGGCAGCATGAACGACGTGTTCGAGGCACTTGAAGCGCTGACCGATCGCGATCCGGGCCGTCGGGACGTCGCCGCCGACGTCCTCGGGGACCTCCTGCGCGGCGCCGCACTCGACGCGGACTCCGCCCGCCTGGTCGTCGAACATCTGGTCAGCGTGGCCGCCAACGAACCGGTGACCAAGGTGCGCGAGTCCGCCCTGAACTCGATCAGCGAGGCGTTCGACCACTACCGCGTGCCTCCGGCTCTCGTCGAACCGCTGGCGGCAGCCATGCCGACGATGGAACGCCAACTCCTTGTCCACACGCTCTACATCCTCGGCGCCACCCACGCCCTGCAGGCCCGGCCGCTGATCGAACCCTATCTCCCTCACCCCGACCCAGAGGTGCGCGAGGAGGCTCGGCTCGCAGCAGCCGAGATCACCGCTCTCGAGTCGGAGGGCCTCACCCGCAACTCCTGACTGTTGCTCCCGTGGAGGGGAGCCGGGCCTAGTCAGCTCGCAGGGCTTCTACGCCAACAGGCTGTTCAGGAGTCCCTATTGGCGCAGTCGGTCGCGGTGTGGTCGCCGCCTGGCGCGCGACTTCGGGCTCCGCACCAGCAGTGCCGAGGAGGATGGTCCACCGGGCGATGACGGTGCTCATGACCCGGTGGGTGGCTCCGGCGGACCTGGGCCGGTGGTCGGAAGGGCGAGGGCTGGAGTTGAGCGGCTGATTCGGGGCTGCGCAGGAAGTCGGCGGGTCCGACTTCCTGCGCGGGGTGGTTGGTTGGGGGTCTGGCCGTAGCGGCAGGGGGCCGGCCGCGTCCGCGGATTCAGTGCGGTAGGTGCTTCGACCAGTCTCCTCCGGGGCGGTAGGCGCGGCCGTCGCCGAGCTGCCTCGTCCCGCCGGGAACGACGTCGTCGTGGTACGGGTACTGCTCCGTCACCGCCGCGAGCAGGAACTCCAGGAAGCCGCCCTCGAAGAGGTCCCACTCCCGCATCGAGTCGAACTTGGCGGCCACCGGCCAGCGGTCCGGGTCCGGGCCCCGCATCAACCAGAAGAACTGGTCGGAGTTGTAGTTGTTCGCCCATTTCAGCAGCCCGCCTTCGGCCGGGAACAGCGGGTACGGGCACTCGTCGTAGTCCCCGTCCTCGTAGGCTTGGGCCAGCATGGCGCAGTATCCGTAGGGGTCCGTCGTGTAGAACAGGAATCCCTCGAAGCCGAGCGGCTGCCAGGCCTTGGGACTGGGCGCCGCCGACGGTGCGTAGATGTGCAGTTCGTCGCTGATGCTGACCATCCCGTAGCGGTCGACGAACGCCCGGTAGTCCGCCGGCAGCTGGAAGCCGAGCACCTCGGGCCCGAGCTCCCAAGGGACCGGGACGACTCCGCCCGCGGGCGGTGGCCCGATGACCGCGCCGAGCCGGTCCAGTGTCTCCTCGATGTCCACGCCCACTCCCGTCAGCCGTTCGTTCCGGCCGGAGGCTATCCGCTGCCGGTGACACCGGAGGCGGGCGGCCCCACTTCCCTGCCCAGCCGACCAGCGGGCCGTCAAGGCGAGAAGGCGAGCCGCCGGTCCGTGGGGTTCGTCTCGGGGGCGAGGTCCTGGAGTGGCCGACCGGGCGGTCCGGCGCGGACCGGCGCGAACCGGAGCGGTCCGGCGCGGCCCGGCGCGGGCATCGGGGCCGGGCACCGGACGGTTGCGGTTCGGGGTCCGAACCGTGGCACACCCTCGGTATGCTCGGCACTCGATCTGACGTTCCGTCACCATCCGACCGCGTAAGGGTTTCGCATGGACTTGAGTTCTGCACCGAACAGGCTCGTCGGCGGACGGTTCAGGCTGGTGAGAGCCCTGGCGGCCGGGGGCATGGGCCAGGTCTGGGAGGCCAGGGACGAACTGCTGGACATCGAGGTCGCGGTGAAGGAGGTCCGTTGGGAGGAGGAGGACCTCTCCGAGGACGAGCACGAGCAGGCCATCGCCCGGGCCATGGCGGAGGCCCGCCACGCGGCCGCGCTCCGCGACCACCCCAACATCGTGACGGTGCACGACGTGGTGGTGGAGGACGGCGGCCCGTGGATGGTGATGCGGCTGGTCCGCGGCCGTTCGCTGGCACAGGTGCTCCGGGCCGACGGGCCGTTGGAGCCGGAGCGGGCCGCCGAGGTGGCCGTCGGGGTGCTGCGGGCGCTGGCCGCCTCGCACCAGGTGGGCATCCTCCACCGCGACGTGAAGCCGTCGAACATCATGCTGGCCGACGACGGCGGGGTGCTGCTGGCCGACTTCGGCCTCGCGAAGAACCACGCGGGCACCGTGCTGACCACCACCGGGGGCCTGGTCGGGACGCTGGACTACATCGCACCGGAGCGGCTGGCCCACGAGCCGGACACCCCGGCCGTCGACCTGTTCAGCCTCGGCGCGACGCTGTACGAGGCCGTCGAGGGGGTGCCGCCGTTCCGGCGGGAGACGACCGCGATGACGCTCGCCGCCATCGCGCTCGCCCTCGTCCCGCCGCCCCGACGGGCGGGCCGGCTGGCTCCGTTGATCACCGCGCTGCTCTCCCGGGACCCGGCAGGACGGCCTGACGCTGTGGCGGGGCTGGCCATGCTCGACGGCCCCGGACCGGCGGTTGGGGACGCCGCTCCGCAGCACGACCCCGTCGCGGCGGAACCGACCGGCGGACCGGCGGGCGCCGCCACGCCCACCGAGCTCGACCTCCCGGCGGCCCCTCTGGTCACCCCTCTGGCGACGCCGACGGTGACGGCGACATCGACGCCGACATCGACACCAGCAGCGACGCCGACATCGACACCGACGGCGACACCCACACCCACACCCACACCGACCGCGCCCCGCCCCGGACGGCTGCGGGAGCGCCGGACCCGGATCGCGCTGGCCACCGCGGTCGCCGTCGTCTGCGCGTCGGTCCTGTCCTGGGCCCTGCTCCGGAGCGATGACGACGCCGGCCGCGGCGCCGGCGCCGCGGCTTCCTCGCCCGCCCGGGACACCGGGGCCCCCTCGGCCTCCTCCGCCCCCTCGCCCTCCGCGACACCCTCGGCCTCCCCGCTCGCCCAGGACGCCGCCGCCCCGCAGACCCCGCCGGCCCCAGCGACGCCCGGGAACGCGGCCGGTCCGGCGGTGGCCGACGACCAGCACCTCCGTGTCTTCACGGCGTACAAGGGCCAGCAGCTCCTGGAGAGCTATGTGGACCTCGACCACGAGGCGGCGAAGCTCCGGAACATCCCGTACCCGGGCCAGGTCAGGGTGGTGGACTTCGCACTGAAGTCCGATGACTCCAACATCCCCCAGGTGCTGGACGGCACCCGCCCGGTGGCGTTGCTCGACAAGAGCATCGTCAGGGTGTTCTTCGTGAGTTCCGCGAACAAGCACCTGGTGGAGGCCCGGTTGGAGCCCGGGCGCAAGTGGCAGTTCGCGGACCTCGGTGGTCAGGAGGTCCGCAGCACTCCGACCGCGGCGGTACTGGACGAGATGGTCAACGTGTTCACCGTCGGCGTGGACAACCACCTGCGGCGGTCCTACCTGTACGGCTCGGGCTGGGGCTGGCAGGACCTGCACGATGACCTCGGGGTCCTGGGCCAGGGGCAGCAGCCCGCCAAGCCGGTTGCCGCCGGCACCGCGCCGGTGGCGGTGGGGGCGGACAAGGTCCTCAGGGTGTACACGATCACGGAGAGCCAGCAGCTCCAGGAGGCGTCGCTGAAGTCCGACGAGAAGTGGAACATCTTCCCTATGACCGGCGTGCCGGCGTCCGTCATGACGCCGACCGCGGTGGTGCACGACGGGGTGACGAGCGTCTTCACCGTCAACAGCGGCGACGGCCATCTCTCGGAGGCCCGGCTGACGCCTCCGGGGACGTCGGCGGGCGGCACGCAGGGTGCCGGGTGGGGGCGCCGCGACCTGACCAAGGACTTCCGGGTGCCGGCGCCGCGCTCCGCCCCGGCGGCCCTGGTGCACGGCGGGACCACCAGCCTCTTCCTGGTCGACGGGAACGGCCTGCTGACCGAGACGAAGGCGGCGGGCGACGGGTGGACGCCACAGGCCTCCCTGGCGAACGCCGGTGTTCAGCAGGTGGCCGACGGCTTCGAGCCGGCGGTGGTGGACCACGGCGGCGTCACCCGTGTCTACACGGCCCGCCGGAGCGACGGGGAGCTCCAGGAGACCGCGTTGCGGAACGGCACGTGGAGCACCGAGGTCGTGGAGTGAGCGGGGCGGCCCGGACGGCGCCGGCCGTCCGGGCCGTCGGTCTTCCGCCACGTCCATGGACGCGGCGATCGCCCCCGCGACCAGCACGTGCTGTACGGGAGGGGTCGGCAGAGCGGGTCCCCTCGCCAGGCGGCTGAGTGAGAAGTCGGCGGGTCCGACTTCCTGTGCGGGGCGGGTGGTTGGGAGCCATCGCAGATCAGGAGGGATCGACGCCTGCGTACTCCAGCGGCGGCGCGATCGCCTGGGCGTCCGCGCCTTCGCCCACCCACAGGCCGATCAGGAACGCCGCCGTCGCCTCCAGGAGTCCCGCCCGGTCGAGCCCGCCTCCGTTGAGCGGTACGCAGCCGAGGTCGCGAACGAGGTGTCCGACGGTGTCGAGGGCCGGCGCGTCGTCGCCGCAGAGCGGCACCGCGAGGGGGCGTCCGTCGAAGACGGTCGGGGCCCTGCGCCACACGCTCTCGTGGCAGAGGTTGAACGCCTTGACCACGGACGCGCCGGGCGCCGCGGCCGCGATGCGCTCGGCGGCCGACGGCCCGCCATGGGTCTCCAGGACGAAACCCGGGGCGACCGGGTTGGTGCAGTCGACCAGCGTCCTTCCCCGCGCGGCGTCGGCCAGGCCGGAGACCACGCCGATCGCCGCTGCGTACGGCACGGCCAGCAGCACCGCGTCCAGGCCGTGCTCGACCGCGTCCCGCGGAGTCCCCGCCCGTCCGCCGAACTGGTCGGCGAGGGCGGCGGCGCGGCCCGTGTCCCGTCCACCCACCAGCACGTCGTGCCCGGCCCCCGCCCACCGGGTACCCAGCACCCGCGCCATTGCGCCGGTACCGATGATTCCGATCCTCATCATGACCAACCTCCTTGTGACGACCTGCCAGTCGGCTCAGAGAGACAGTAGGAAAGTCCTGGGGCACCATCTGGTAAGTGACCACCGACCACGGCTTCCTCGCCGACTGCCGAGCCCGGCTCGCCTTCGACCTGCTCGCCAACACCTGGAACGCCGTCCTGGTGTGGGCGCTGCGCGACGGGCCCGCGCGGCCCGGCGAACTGCGCGAGCGGATCGGCGGGATCAGCCCCAAAGTCCTCACGGAGACGCTGCGCCGGCTCCAGTCCGACGGGTTGGTGGAACGCCGCGCGTACGCCGGGTCGCCGCCGCGCGTGGAGTACACCCTCACCGGGTTGGGGCGGACACTCCTGGAACCGATCGAGGCGTTCGGCGCCTGGGCCTTCGAACACGGCGAGGACGTGATGGCGGCCCGGGACCGGGCGGAGGCAAGCGGGCACGGTCGCGACTGACGCCGATCACGACGTCACAACCGGAGCGCCAAGCGGCTCCGCCGAAGCCCGCTGCCGATCCGAACCTGCGGTACGAACCCGGCCGCCGCTGGTGAACGGGGTCTGGGGGCGCCTGTCTCGAAGTCGGGTGTGAGCTTATGGCAAGATCGCGGGATGCTGCGACTCACCGATTTCATCATCGACTGCCCGGACACGATGAAGCTGGCGGCTTTCTACTCCGAGGTGACGGGCCGTCCGATCAAGGAAGGCAGCTCGGAGGAATGGGCCGGCATCCAGTTCGGCGAGATCGAGCTGGCATTCATCCGGGTGGACGACTACCGCGCTCCGCAGTGGCCCGACAGCGGGCACCCCAAGCAGTTCCACCTCGACTTCGAAGTGGACGAGATCGAGCCCGAGCAGCGCCGCG
Source organism: Kitasatospora sp. MY 5-36 (assembly GCF_001182915.1). Lineage (NCBI taxonomy): Bacteria > Bacillati > Actinomycetota > Actinomycetes > Kitasatosporales > Streptomycetaceae > Kitasatospora > Kitasatospora sp. MY 5-36. The sequence continues at coordinate 1,341 of NZ_LFVW01000055.1, read as the reverse complement.
TCCTCGACCTCGGCGCGACGCTGAGGCAGGACTTCATCGGCCCCAACGGCTACGGCTGGCAGGTCTACACCGACCCGATCGGCCACCCCTTCTGCCTGTGCCGCAACAAGGGCGTCATCTGGACCGACCAGGGCCCGATCTGGCCCGAGCGCGGCTGACGCGGCCTTGGTGAAGTCGGCTGCTGATCCTTTGACATGACGACGATCCTGCGGCACCCCCGACCTGGGTTCATGTGGGATTGGTGGGCAGTGGACGCCCACGGTTTCCTCGTGCAGTTCAGTTGCGGGCCCGCACCTGAGCATCTACTGGTGCATGTAGACCGTGTCGACGCTGCGGCTGCATGGGCCGAGGAGAACCGTCCCGCATGGTTCAGCCGTGCGCCCTCATCGCTTCACGCCTTCAGCTGCGACGGCGAGCTACCGGTCTACACCCGCGACAGCGTCCCGGACTCCCCGCTGCGACTGTCCGACGCCCCGGCAGCCGTCGCGGAGGTTGCGGCCCTGGTTGAACTGCACAGAGCAGTGGGAGACGCCTGGACGGTCTACCTCGACGAGGGATGGGTCTAGGCAGCCCGGCTGGAGTCACCTGGCCGACCGGATGACGACGGCGGCGATGGCCCACGTGCCGTCGGCGGCCCACTCCCGCAGCCGGTTGTGGGCGCCCTTCCACGAGCCGAAGCGCTCAGGCAGATCCATCCACGGCACCCCGGTGCGGTACTTGAAGGCGATCGCGCCGATCACCTGCCGGTGATCACGCCACTGCCCTCCCCGCCGAGGTGTCGGATCCGGCGGCAACGGCTCGATCCTTGCCCACTGGGTGTCAGTCAATGACGCACACATCAACCAGCGATCGGATGATCCGAAGGAACGGCCTAGGCTCGGGCGGCTCGGGCGGCTCGGGTGCGGCAGTGGGCGAGGGCGTACTTGATGCGGATCTCGGAGTGGTGGGTGGTGGTGAGGAGTTCGCCGGCCGTGACGAGGGTGGCCCAGTACAGGGCGGGGTCGCCGGTACGGGGCATGGGGCGGGCGGCGGTGAGGGAGAGGTAGGCGGTGGGGAGGTTGCCGGTGGTGAACCAGCGCTGGAGACCGTGCTGGTGGCCGGGGCGGATGCCGCCCATGGCGTCGACGGCGGTGATGAAGAGGTCGACGACGGCGAGTTCGGTGTCGGTAAGCGACTTGGGGACGTCGAAGACGCCGAGGGCTTCGAGGAGTTCGCCGGTGTCCGTCTCGGAGTCGTGGCGTGGGTCGGCGAGGAGGGCGTCGTAGCAGTCGTTGAGGCGGCGGGTGGTCTCGGCGAGGGGGATGGACAGGGCGAGGCAGACGGCGCGGGCGGAGGGCAACG
>NZ_LFVW01000562.1:0-7698 GCF_001182915.1 Kitasatospora sp. MY 5-36 | reverse complement strand
CGTCGGCCCGCACTCCGGCACCGGCACGCTGCCCGGCGCCCCGGCCCGCGACGGCCCAGCCGGTCTGGGTGACCGGGGTGCCGGCCGGCCCGCCGGTGACCAGGTGGGCCCGGAACTCCTCGGCGCCGTGGGCCAGGGTGAGCGAGGTGACGGTGACGCCGGGCAGTTCACGGCCGCCGACGCGCGGGTGCCAGCGGGAGGCGGCCCAGCCGGGCCCGGTGCCGAGCGGGTGGACGCGGCCGCGTTCGGTGGGTCCGGCGTCGGTCAGCAGGGCGAGGTGGTTGTCGGCGGGGCCCTCGAAGGCCGGCCCGGTGGCGGTGGAGTGGGCGAGCCGCGCGTAGTACGGGTCGTCCGGGCCCACGGCGTCGGCGGGCTGGTCGTCGCTGCCGTGGTTGTGCAGCCGGACCAGGCCGTCGGCGGCGGTGGACTGCACCAGCCAGCCGGGCCCGTGCAGGGCGAGGACGGTGTCGCGCTCCTCGACGGGTGCGAGTCCCTCCGGCGCGGTCCACACCGGGTGGCCGGGCGGGAGCAGCAGGCCGAGGAAGGCGCTGCCGGCCCAGTACGGGGAGGCGGGGCCGGAGTAGACCTGGACGAGCCGGAGGTCGGGTCCGTGCCAGCCGAGGGTGAGCAGGCCCCGGTCGTCGACGGCGCCGCGGTCGAGGAAGTGGCGCAGGGCGCCGGAGGCGAGGCGGCGGGTGGTGCCGGGGGCGAGCGGGGTGTGGCCGGTCAGAGCCCCGGCCCAGAGCGGGGCGGTGGCGGCGAAGCGGTAGGTGAGCGAGCGGCCCTGGTGGATGGGCGCGCCGTCGGCCCCGAAGGTGTGGGCGTAGCCGGCCAGGTGGGCGGCGAGGCGCTCGCCGTACACGGCGCCCAGGGCCCGGTCGCCGGCGAGGTGGGCGTGCAGGACGGGGTACAGGTGCAGGGCCCAGCCGTTGTAGTGGTCGAAGGCGCGGGGGCGGCCGTCGGTGTACCAGCCGTCGCCGAGGTACCAGCGGTCGATGTGCTCCAGCCCGCGGCGGACGGCGGCGCGGGCCTCGGGTTCGGCGATGCCGGCCTCGGCGAGGAAGCCGCCGACGGACAGCGGGAAGAGCTGCCAGTTGTTGTCGTTGGGCACGCGGTGCAGGGCGTCGGCGAGCCAGCGGCCGACCCGGTCGCGGACGGGCCCGGACAGCCGGTCCCAGAGCCAGGGGCGGGTCAGGCGCAGGGCGAAGGCGATGGAGGCGGCCTCGACCATGGCCTGGCCCCGGTCGGTGATCAGCGGCCAGGACTCGCGGTCGCCGTCGGCGAGGTCGCGCTCGCCGGTGGGGGTGCGGGTGCCGGCGTCGAGTCCGGCGGCGTAGTGCGCCAGCAGGCCGTGCGGATCGGTGCCGCCCGCGCCGGCCACCCGCAGGGCGGCGGGCAGGAAGGTGCGGGCGAAGCCCTCCAGGGCGTCGGAGCGGCGCCCGGAGCGGCTCGGGCGGGGGCCGGGCAGGTCGATCAGCGCCCCGGCGGGACTGGCGTGGGGGAGGACCGCGGTCAGCAGGCCGTCGGCCACCGCCTCCCAGTGCTCCCTGGTCCAGCCGGTGTGCGGGCTGAGGTCGCGGTCCTCCGGGGGCAGGCGCATGAGGTCCTCCGTGATCGGGTGGTGGGCCGGAATCTAGGTAGTGCCTGATCGTTCGTCAAGCTGGAGCGATCAAATGAGCGGCTTGATCGGATTGTGATGTTGTCGCCGCGGCAGCGTATTGCCCCGATTTTCCGGCATTCCAGTGATCGCGAGGGCGGCTTCGGAGGCTCGGCAGGTCGATCATGTCAGATCATTTGATCCAAATCTCTTGACTCCGATCGCCTATCTGCTCAGGATGACAGCCAATCGCCCCCACCCTCTGCGGGTCCCGGCCGGAGCCGACCGTTTCCGGGCCCTGTGCACCCTCGTCCTAAGGAGCCCACCGATGCGCTCGACCCCCCTCTCCCGGCGCAGAGCCCTCCGCACCGCCGCCGCGGCCACCTCGGCCGCGCTCTGCGTCACCCTGCTCGCCGCCTGCGGCAGCAGCGGCGACGGGGCGGCGGCCACCGCCGCGGACGACGGCAAGCCGGTCAGCCTGACCTTCTGGGGCTGGGCGAAGGGCACCAAGGACGTGGTCGCCGCGTTCAACGCGAGCCACCCGAACATCCAGGTCGTCTTCGAGGAGATCCCGGCCGGCGCGGCCGGCGGCTACGCCAAGCTCTCCAACGCGGTGAAGGCCGGCAACGCCCCCGACGTCTTCAACGTCGAGTACCCGCAGCTGCCGGACTTCGTCAGCCAGGGCGCCGTCCAGGACATCAGCAAGCTGGTCGACGGCGACCTCAAGGCCAAGTACCTGCCGCAGGCCGTCGAACTCACCTCGCTCGGCGGCCGCACCTGGGCCCTGCCGCTGGACGCCTCCCCCCAGGTCTTCTACTACCGCAAGGACCTCTTCGCCAAGGCCGGCATCACCGTCCCCAAGACCTGGGACGAGTTCCGCACCGCGGCGCAGCAGCTGAAGGCCGCCCAGCCCGACACCCGCATCGCCACCTTCTTCCCCGACGACCCGACCACCTTCGAGGCGATGGCCTGGCAGAACGGCGCCCACTGGTTCGCCGCCGCCGACGAGGCCTGGAAGGCCGACCTGACCGGGCCGGAGACCCGCAAGGTCGCCGACTACTGGCAGAAGCTGGCCGACGAGGACCTCGTGCGCGTCATGCCGTCCTTCAGCCAGCAGTGGACCGCCTCCCTGCAAAAGGGCGAGACGGCCGGCTACCTCGGCGCCACCTGGGGCGGCGGCGTCCTGAAGGCCAACCTCGGCACCGCCCCCGAGGTCAACGGCACCTGGGCGGCCGCGCCGATGCCCAGCTGGGACGGCAGCCCCGCCAGCGGCATGCTCGGCGGCACCACCTTCGCCGTGTCCAAGGACAGCAAGAAGGCCAAGGCCGCCGTCGAGTTCGCCACCTGGGCGACCACCACCGCGGACGGCTTCAAGGCCCGGATCTCCTCCGGCACCTCCTCCGCCTACCCGGCCGCCACCGAGCTCGTGCCGGCCGCCAAGCAGGCCTTCAACACCGACTTCTACGGCGGCCAGGACCTCTACGCCCTCTACGCGGACGCCGCCAAGTCCGTCAAGCCGGGCTGGACCTGGGGCCCGGCGATGGGCGTCACCAACGGCTCGCTGAAGGACTCCTTCGGCAAGGTCGCCGGCCGGACCGGCACCATCGACGAGTCGCTCACCGCCGCGCAGCAGGCCACCCTCGCCGAGTTCAAGAACCGCGGACTGAAGGTCGCCCAGTGACCACCGGCACCCATCCAGGCCGTACTGCCCGCGCCACCGCCGGCCGGTGGCGCGGGCGGTACGGGGCACCGGCCGTGCTGCTCGCCCCGTTCCTCCTGCTCTTCACCGCGTGCACGCTGATCCCGATCGGCTACGCGATCCGGCTCAGCCTCTTCACCGAACACCGCTCCGGCCTCGGCTTCGGCGACGCCGAGACGGTCTTCACCGGGCTCGGCAACTACACCCGGGCACTGTCGGACGCGGCCTTCCGCGGCGGCTTCCTGACCGCCGCCCAGTACTGCCTGATCTACATCCCGCTGATGACCGGCCTGGCGCTCGTCCTGGCCCTGCTGCTGGACTCCACGCTGGCCCGCGCCCGGCGCTTCTTCCAACTGGCGCTGTTCATCCCGCACGCCGTGCCCGGCATCATCGCCGCGCTGCTGTGGATGTACCTCTACACCCCCGGCATCAGCCCCGTACTGGACGCACTGGAGTCCCTGGGCACCCAGCCCGACCCGCTCGGCCACCCGCTGCCCGCCGTCGTCAACATGGCGCTGTGGCAGTGGACCGGCTACAACCTGGTCATCTTCTACGCCGCGCTGCAGGCCGTCGACCGCTCCGTGCTGGAGGCCGCCGTCGTCGACGGCGCCGGGGAGCTGCGCACCGCCCTGAACATCAAGGTGCCGCTGATCCGGCCCTCGATCGCCATGGTCGGCCTGTTCACCGTCATCGGCTCGCTCCAGCTGTTCACCGAGCCGATGATCCTCTACGGCACCTCACCGGGCGTCACCTCCTCCTGGACCCCGAACATGTACGCCTACACGGCCGCCTTCGAACGCCACGACTACGGGCTCGCCGCTTCCGCCTCGGTGCTGCTGGCCCTCGCCGCGGCGGGGCTCTCCTTCGCCGTCACCCGGCTCACCCGGGGCCGCTCCGACCGCCGGCGGGAGGCCGACGCATGACCACCACCGCCACCCGCCCCAGCGGCGCCCCGCCCCGCCGCCCGGCCCGCGCCGCCCGGCCGCGCCGCCCCTGGACACTCTCCAAGACCGCCGTCAACGGCACCCTGGTCCTGGCCACCGTCTACACCCTGTGGCCGCTCGGCTGGCTGCTCACCGCCTCCGCCAAGAACACCGCCGACCTGCTCGGCGGCAACGCCCTGGGCGCCGACAACTTCCGGCTCGGCCAGAACCTGCACGACCTGGCCACCACCGGCGGCGGCATCTACTTCCGCTGGTACCTGAACTCGCTGCTGTACGCCGGGATCGGCTCGCTGCTGTGCGCGCTGGTGTGCGTCGCGGCCGGCTACGCCTTCCACGTCTACCGCTTCCCCGGCAAGGAGAAGGTGTTCGGCCTCGTGCTGCTGGGCGTGCTGGTGCCCACCACCGCGCTCGCCCTGCCGATGTACCTGCTGGCCTCCGAGCTCGGCATCGTCAACACCTTCTGGGCGGTCTTCCTGCCCTCGCTGGTCAACCCCTTCGGCGTCTACCTGGCCCGGGTGTTCTGCGCCGGCTACGTGCCGAACGAGGTCCTGGAGGCCGCCCGGATGGACGGCGCCGGGGAGCTGCGGACCTTCTGGTCGATCGGGCTGCGGATGGTGATGCCCGGCTTCGTCACCGTCCTGCTGTTCCAGTTCACCGCCATCTGGAACAACTTCTTCCTGCCGCTGGTGATGCTCTCCGACAGCCGGCTCTTCCCGGTCAGCCTCGGCCTGTTCAGCTGGAACGCCCAGACCAAGGCCTTCCCCGAGTACTACCCGCTGGTCATCACCGGCTCGCTGCTCGCCGTCGTGCCGCTCGTCCTCGCGTTGGTGCTGCTCCAGCGGCACTGGAAGGCCGGCCTGACCGCGGGGAGCGTCAAGTGAGCCCGAACCCCGCCACCGCCGCGACCGGCACCGCCACCACGCCCGCCCCTACGCCCGACCGGGAGACCACCGTGCCCGACGGCCGGCCCGCCAGCCGCCCCCGCGCCGTCCTCGCCATGCACCGCGAGCTCGCCGGGCGCCTGATCGACCCGCACACCATGGCCCGGCTCACCGCCCTGGCCGACCTCGACCCGGCACTCGTCCTTGACGACTTCACCACCCCCGAGGCCCGCGCGGCGCTCGCCGACGCCGAGGTGATCGTCTCCAGCTGGGGCTGCCCGCCGATCGACGAGGAGGTGCTGGCCGCCGCCCCGCGGCTGAGCGCCGTCATCCACGCCGCCGGCTCGGTCAAACACCACGTCACCGACGCCTGCTGGCGCCACGGCCTCAAGGTCACCTCCGCGGCCTGGGCCAACGCCCTGCCGGTCGCCGAGTACACCGTCGCCGTCGTCCTGCTCGCCAACAAGCGGCTGCTGCCGATCCGTGAGGAGTACCGGCGCCGCCGCGCCCCCCACGACTGGCAGCTGGCGTACGGGGCGGCCGGCAACTACCGGCGCACCGTCGGCATCGTCGGCGCCTCCCGGATCGGCCGGCGGGTGATGGAACTGCTGCGCCCGCACGACCTGGACCTGCTGCTCCACGACCCGTACGTCGACCCCGCCGAGGCCGCCCGGCTCGGCGCCCGCGCCGTGGAGATGGACGAACTCTGCGCGGCCTCCGACGTGGTGAGCGTGCACGCCCCCGAACTGCCGGCCACCCGGCACCTGATCGACGGCCGCCGGCTCGCCCTGATGCGCGACGGCGCCACCCTGGTCAACACCTCGCGCGGCTCCCTGGTCGACCAGGAAGCACTGGTGCGCGAGGCCGCCTCCGGACGCCTCGACGCCGTCATCGACGTCACCGAGCCGGAGGTGCTGCCCGCCGACTCCCCGCTCTACGAGCTGCCGAACGTCTTCCTCACCCCCCACGTGGCCGGCTCGCTCGGCGGTGAGCTGCACCGGATGGCGGCCGCCGCCGCCGACGAGCTCGCCCGCTACACCGCCGGGCATCCGTTCGCCCACCCCGTCCTCGCCGAGGACGGACACCGCACCGCGTGACCCCGCGCCGCGCCCCCGTGCCGCGCGGCCCCGCAGCACGCTCCTCTCAGCACGTCCCTCGCACCACGTGCTCCCCGCACCACGTGCTCCCCGCACCAGCAACGAATCGGAGAACCCCATGCCCCGCAGGGTGATCGGCATCGTCATGAACGGCGTCACCGGCCGGATGGGCTACCGCCAGCACCTGGTCCGCTCCATCCTCGCCATCCGCGACCAGGGCGGCCTGCCGCTCGGCGACGGCGACACGCTGTGGCCCGAGCCGATCCTGGTCGGCCGCAGCGCCGACAAGCTCAAGGACCTCGCCGACCGGCACGGCCTCACCCACTGGACCACCTCGCTCGACGAGGCCCTCGCCCACCCGCTCGCCGAGATCTACTTCGACGCCCAGGTCACCCCCGCCAGGGAGACCGCGCTGCGCACGGCGATCGCCGCCGGCAAGCACATCTACACCGAGAAGCCCACCGCCGAGTCGCTGGAGGCCGCGCTCGACCTCGCCCGCCTCGCCCGCGACGCCGGGGTGTGCAACGGCGCCGTCCAGGACAAGCTCTTCCTCCCCGGCCTGCGCAAGCTCAAGCGGCTGGTGGACGGCGGGTTCTTCGGCCGGATCCTCTCCGTGCGCGGCGAGTTCGGCTACTGGGTCTTCGAGGGCGACTGGCAGCAGGCCCAGCGGCCGTCCTGGAACTACCGCGCCGAGGACGGCGGCGGCATGGTCCTCGACATGTTCCCGCACTGGCGCTACGTGCTGGACGGCATCATCGCCCCCGTCCGCTCCGTGTACGCGCACACCGCCATCCACATCCCCGAGCGGACCGACGAGCGCGGGCAGGTCTACCGGGCCACCGCCGACGACGCCGCGTACGGCGTCTTCGAGTTGGAGGGCGGCATCACCGCCCAGATCAACTCCTCCTGGGCGGTCCGGGTGGACCGCGACGAACTGGTGGAGTTCCAGGTCGACGGCACGGAGGGCAGCGCGGTCGCCGGGCTGCGCGAGTGCCGCTTCCAGCACCGCGCGGCGACCCCCAAGCCGGTCTGGAACCCGGACCTGCCGGCGACCGAGCCGTTCCGCGCGCAGTGGCAGCGGGTGCCGGACAACGAGGAGTTCGACAACGGATTCAAGGCGCAGTGGGAGCTCTTCCTGCGCCACGTGACCACCGGCTCCCCGTACCACTGGGACCTGCTGGAGGGTGCCAAGGGCGTGCAGCTCGCCGAACTCGGCCTGCGCTCCGCCCGCGAGGGACGCCGGATGGACGTCCCCGAGCTGTCCCTGTGACGGCCGCCGGCCGCATCCGGGCCGGCCACCGAGCACCCGGCCGCCGGGGAGACCCGAGCGCCCCGCAGCCGCCCGCCGACGAGACGAATGCGCTGACACCATGACCGAGATCCACCTGCCCGGCCACGGCCGGCTCCGGCTGCGCGAGCCCGCCGTCCTGCCCGCCCCGCCCGCCCCCGCCCGCAGCACGTTCGGTTCGCCGATCGTGGT